>JAAEEW010000008.1 GCA_013415595.1 Methanosarcinales archaeon
AGACCTTTGTCACCTCCTCCCCGCTCAGGGGCGGCTGTCCGGACTTCTCCGGGGGGAGGTCCTCCAGGTGGACGCCCTGATGCCAGGGCATCACCGCCTTCTCCCGCCGGGGCTGGTGGTGGCTTTGCACCTCGCCGGTCGTCCGGTCCAGCAGCCAGCGGTCCGGCTCCACCGTGCCGTCCACCAGCCCCTGGTTCAGGCCGAAGACGGCCTCGATCACCGCCTGGTCCGGGCGCTGGGGGCTCACCCCGAAGGCCACCCCGGACCGCTCTCCCAGGACCATCTCCTGCACCACCACGGCCATTGCGCTCTCTTCCACCTGCAGCCCCAGCTCCTTCCGGTATAGCAGTGCCCCGTCGGACCACAGGGAGGCCCACACCAGCCGGACGTGGTCCAGGATGGAGTCCAGGCCGGAGACGTTGACGTAGGACTCGTGGATGCCGGCGAAGGAGGCGTTGGAAGCGTCCTCGCCGATGGCCGAGGACCGGACCACCACCGACCGGCCGGCGAAGAAGGGCTCCAGGACCGCGGCCATCTCCAGGCGCAGGTCGTCCGGGATGGGGGTGGTGTTGAAGAGGGTCCGGATGCGAAGCGACGCGTCCCACATCTCCTCCCAGCGCATCTCTTCCAGCTCCTTGCGGTTGAGCTCCAGGAGTATCCGTCCCCGGATGCCGGTGGCATCTACGTAGCGGTTGTAGGCCCCGGTGCTGATGCAGGCCGCCCGGGGAACCTGCAATCCTCCCCGGGCCATGCGGGCCAGGGAGGAGGCCTTGCCCCCGAAGAGGTGGCCCTGCCCCTCCGGCAGCCGGCCGGCGGGGACCACCAGGCTGTCCTCTTCAGTCATGGACATCCATCTCCACCACGCACTGGAACTTGCTGACCAGGGTATAGCTGGAGACCTGGAGGCTCATCAGGGCCAGGTTCGGCGACTGCAGGAACCAGGCCAGGTGGGGGTGCTTTCTCAGATAGATGGCCGCCATCTCCTCTTTTTTGTCATCCTCCACCTCCCCCACCTTCCCGGCGGCGGTCACCGCCAGGCCGTCCCGGAAGTCGGAGATGTGGTTGGTGCGGTTGTCCACCAGCAGAGCCCCGTGGGGGCTGCTTTGCATGTTGGCGAACTTGCGGGTGGAGCGGGAGGTGGCGAAGATCAGGGAGTGCAGGTCGGGGGTGGCGGCGAAGGCCACCAGGCTGGCGTAGGGCTGTCCGCCCTTCTCCGTGGCCAGGACGGCCAGGGGCTGGGAGCCCAAAAGGTCGCTGATCATCTTCTTGGGGTCGGCAGGAACGGTCATGGCGGACATTTATCTTTTTTATGGAATTTCCAGTTTTTGTCGGGCCGCCCCGTCAGCGTGAAAAAATCCTCTTGAGCACGCAATTCTCCTTTTCAGCGTGCATTTCCCCCACCGGGCGGCCCCTGGTCTCTTTCCGGCGGGGCCGGTCCTTGTGGAGGCGGCCTGCATGGCGGCTTTGAATGCATGGCCACTCAGGCTGCAGATTTGGATAATCCCGCAGGTCCGGGGCAGGAGTTCAGCCTGCAGTTCTTCGATAAAAGTATAAATTTTGGCTGCGCAAAATATTGTCCGTCAGATGGAGAGGGCCTGGACCCGTCCATTGGAAAAATCGATGAATTTTTGGAGGCAAAGCTCGTGCTCAAGATTACTCCTTATCTGGGGATACTGGTCATCATAGTCTGCGTGGGGGGAATCTGGTACCCGATGCTCGGATACCTGGTGCCCCTGGTATTCGCCGCCATCATGATCACCAGTCCCTTTCGGGGACGGTGGTTTTGCGGCAACCTCTGCCCCCGGGGCAGCTTCAACGACTTCTGGGTGAGCAGGATCAGCATGGGACGGAGGATACCGTCCATCCTTCGCAGCATGTGGATCCGGGTCCCCATCTTCCTGGGCCTCATGGGATTCATGCTCTTTCGCCTGGTCCAAACCCGGGGCCTGGTGGAACTGGTGGGCACGGTCTTCGTCACCATGTGCATCCTGACCACGGCCATATCCCTGCTCTTCGGGGTGATCATCAGCCCCCGGGCCTGGTGCAGCTTCTGCCCCCTGGGGACGGTGGGCCGCTGGCTGGGGCGGGGGAAGTACCAGCTGCAGGTGGACCGGGAGAAGTGCGTGGACTGCGGCGTGTGCAAGAAGGTCTGCCCCATGCACCTGGAGGTCAACGAGATCCTGGACAAGCCGGACTGCATCAAGTGCCAGCGGTGCGTGGAGGCCTGCCCCAGGGAGGCCCTCCACTTCTGAAGGGCTCCACCTCCAGCCCCATTCACCGCCGATCCCTTCCACCTCCCGCCCCTTCGCCTCCGATCCCTTCCCATCCCGGGCCTTCACCTCACTCTGGCCCCTCTATGCAGTAGCGGTCCTCCCGGTCCCGGATCTCCTGCAGCCCCACCAGCCGGTTGAACTCCTCGAACTGCATCATCCTGCCCTCCAGCCCGGAAAGAGTGCCGGTCCGCCACAGATCCACCAGCAGGGACTGGACCGCCCTGGCCAGGGCGTAGGTGCAGGCGGTGGGGAAGGCCACGGCGGCAAACCCCATCTCCTGCAGCTCCCGGGCGCTGACGCAGGGGGTCTTTCCCCCGGGGATCATGTTGGCCAGCTGGGGGGCATCCACCTCCCGGGCGATGCGCGTCATCTGCTCCACCGACTCCGGGGCCTCCACGAAGATCATGTCCGCCCCCGCCTCCCGGTACAGATGGGCCCGGGAGAGGGCCGCCTCCAGCCCCTCCACGGCCAGGGCGTCGGTGCGGGCCATGATCACGAAGTCCGGGTCGCGGCGGGCGTCCAGGGCCGCCCTGATCTTGGCCGCCATCTCCCTGGCCGGAGTCACCTGCTTTCCGGACATGTGGCCGCAGCGCTTGGGCTGAAGCTGGTCCTCGATCAGCAGGCCTGCGCACCCCGCCTTCTCGAAAAGCTGGACGGTGCGAATCACGTTGGTCACGTTGCCGTAGCCGGTGTCCCCGTCGGCAAAGACCGGGATGTCCACGGCATCCACGATTCGTGAGGCGCACTCCACCATCTCGGTCAGGGTGAGCAGGGAGACGTCAGGCTTTCCGAGCAGGGCGGCGCTGTTGGCGTACCCGGCGGCACAGGTGGCTTTGAAGCCCGCCTGCTGGATCATCCTGGCAGTCAGGGCATCGTGGGCCACGGGCATCATCAGGATCTCTTCCTCCAGGATGTAGCTCTTGAACTGGGTGGTTCTTCTCATCGTCCAGTCTCTCCTATTCCTTCCACGCTTCTGCCCTATTCTTGGCTCTGCCCCTGCAAATAAGCAATTGGGCAGGGGGGGCCATCAGGTGTTCTGGCTACTGATGCCCGAAAAGGTGCCGCAAGGGCTTTCGAGAAGTGGGGCCGAGTGGGCCAAAATGTGCCGGAGCTGCAAAGTTTCACAGGTGCTGGAGGATGTGCCTTCTTATGGAGTCGTAGTCCGAACAGCCGGTCAGGTGTCCCTTCTCCAGAATGGCCAGGGGGCAGTGGCCGTAACATTTGCTCTGGACCTCCATCTGCACGATTTGGTCGTGCCGGGCCAGGAGGGGAAACACGTTATCGTCAGCCACCCTCTCGAACTCCTCCCGGAAGTCCAGGATGCTCCTCACCTCCCGGGGGTGGTCCCTGGCCAGGCGGCCGGTCATCCTCTGGTAGGCCGAGGAGAGGAACATATCTCCCAGGGAAGCGCCGGCCAGGACGGGCACGTAGACGTCGGCAGTGTTGAAATGGGCCCGGTGCAGGTTGGTGACCCACCCCCCCAGGCTCATCCCGGCGGCCATGACCCGGCTATGGCCTTCCTTCAGGCGGCTTATCAGCTCCTCCTCCAGCTTCACGGAGACTGAGAGCATGGCCACGAAGTTGTTCAGCTCCGGTATCTTGCCGATGTAGGTGGGCAGATGGCGGTGGAAGGGAGCCCTCAGGGCGATCAGGTTGGCCTGCACCGGCTCCTTCTCCGATAGCAGTATGTGCATGAAGCTGTTCCTGGAGAAATGGCTGAAATCAAACGGCCGCTCGTTGTTGCCGTGGTGGTAGATGACTGTTGGATGCTCCTCTCCCAGCCAGCGGGCCACGTAGAAGCCGGGGTCCAGCCGGCCGGCCAGGGTCTTTGCCACCGCCTGGTAGCCGCCCTGCATCTCGATCTGCGGCACCTCCAGCTCTATGGCCTCCAGGTGCTCGCAAAATGGTGGGCTATCGATTCTCCGGCAAAAGAACCTGTTCTTGCCCAGAGTCAGGGCTCCCAGGCCTACGCTGAGACGGTCCAGGATCTCGTGGGTGTTCATCCAGTCATTCTCCTCGGGACGGAAAGAGGTAAAGCTCTCACCAGAATCAGGCTTGAAAGTGGATAGCGAAATATAAAAAGCTCCCCGTCCTATCCGGCTTTCGCCAGCGGCAGCGCCCAGGGCTGCAGCCAGCCCGCCGGGCCCCCGGTCTTTCACGCTTTGCCCCCGGGAGCCAGGCCGTCATTATCCCGGGAATTGGGTATCAGCGGCCCTTCTTCTCCCTATCCATGGCCTCTCTGGTGATGCGGATGGCGCATAGCTCGCTGCACATGGTGCAGGTCTCCACGTCCACTCCCCGGCGGTGGCGGATCTGTCTGGCCCGGGCCGGATTGATGGCGGCATCGAACTGGGCCGGCCAGTCCAGGTTGGCCCGGGCGGTGGACATCTGCCGGTCCCAGCCCCTGGCCTTCTCCTTCACTCCCGGTCGGGTGAGATCGGCGGCGTGAGCGGCGATGCGGGTGACCATGGTACCCTCCAGGATGTCCTCCCTGGTGGGCAGGTCCAGGTGCTCGCTGGGGGTGGTGGCGCACAGGAAGTCCGCCCCGGCCATCCCGGCGATGGTCCCGCCGATGGCGGCGGTGATGTGGTCGTAGCCGGGGGCCACGTCGGTCACCAGAGGCCCCAGCAGGTACAGGGGTGCTCTGTCGGTGAGGTGCTTCATGGCCTTGACGCTGGTCTCAATCTCGTCGGCGGGGACGTGGCCCGGCCCCTCCACCATGGCCTGCACCCCGGCCTCCCGGGCCCTGGCCACCAGCTCGCCCAGGATTATGAACTCCATGTACTTGGCCCGGTCGCTGGCGTCTTCAATGCACCCCGGCCGCAGGCCGTCGCCCAGGCTGAGGGTCAGTTCGTGCTCCCGGGCGATATCCAGAAGGTAATCGTACTCCTGGTAGTAGGGGTTCTCCTGGCCGGTCTCGACGATGTACTTTAAGGTCAGCGACCCGCCCCGGCTGACTATGCCCATCAGCCGGGGGTCCTTTTCCAGCCGCTCCACCGAGGTCCTGTTCACTCCCACGTGGACGGTGACGAAATCCACACCGTCCCGGGCCTGCTGCTCCAGGGCGTCGAACATCCCCTGGGAGGTCAGATCATCTTTGACCGCGGCCTGATAGATGGGGACGGTGCCCACCGGCACTCCCACGTCCTGCAGCACCCGGCGGCGGATTAGGTCCAGGTCGCCGCCGGTGGACAGGTCCATGACCGTGTCCGCTCCCGCCTCCACCGCGGCCAGGGCCTTCTTCACCTCCTCGTCCGGGTCGGCCAGGCCCCGGGAGGAGCCCAGGTTGACGTTCACCTTGACCGACATCCTCTCCCCTATTCCCAGGGGCTTTATCTCCCGGTGTGCGCTCCTGGGTATCACTACCCTGCCCGCAGCCAGCAGCCTCCTTAGCTGATCCGGCTCCACCTTCTCGATCTCTGCTACCCGCCTCACCTCTTCGGGGATGCGTCCTTTGATTGCTTCTTCCATCAGGGTCATGGTATTATATCCGGGGAGATTATTCTGCAGGAAAGGTGTTTGGATGGTTGAAGTGCATAAGGTTAGCGGTGCGGCCTACGACGGCAACGCATATCTGATCATGGATAAGCGGCCGACGATAGTGGATGTGGGCATGCGCGCCGGACCAACGATCAAGAACATCGAGAGGCATATCGACCCTCATGAGGTCGAGCAGATAGTTCTGACACACTGTCATCATGATCATTCGGCAGCGGTGCCTGCCATACAGAAGGCCACCGGGGCCAGGGTTCTGATCCACAAAGAGGAGGCCTGCCTCATCGGCGACGAGCTGACCACTCTCGCCTACCTCTTCGGGGAGAACGCCCCGGAGTGGAAGGCGGACGGCGAGCTGGAGGAGGGAGCGGTGCTGGACCTGGGGGAGTGGAAGCTGGAGGTGCTGCACACCCCTGGCCACTCCCTTGGAATCATCTGTCTTTACGAGAGGACACAGAAGGTCCTGTTCTCCGGGGACACCGTCTTTCCCGACGGGAACATCGGCCGGACCGACCTGTACGGCGGAGACACCGCCGTCCTCATCAAGTCCGTCGAGCGGCTGAGCAAGCTGGACGTGAAAATCATGTATCCCGGACACATGGAAGTGACCGACAATAACGTCAACGGCCAGATCCAGATGAGCCTGCGCTTTGCCAGGAGCGTGTTTTAATGAGCGGCCAGGACAGGACGGATGAGATGAAGGCCCGGGAGGAGGCCAGCATCGTCCAGACCTACACCCGCCAGCCCCTGTTCATCGTCCGGGGCTCCGGGGCCAGGGTCTGGGACGGGAACGGGAAGGAGTACCTGGACTTCGTGGCCGGGATAGCGGTGAACAACGTAGGCCACTGCCACCCACTGGTGGTGGAGGCCATAAAGAGCCAGGCGGAGAAGCTGATCCACACCTCCAACCTCTACTACACGGAGAACCAGATCCTCCTGGCCGAGGAGCTGAAGAGGCTCACCGGCATGGACCGGGCCTTCTACTGCAACTCCGGAGCGGAGAGCGTGGAGGCGGCCATCAAGCTGGCCCGCCGGGCTACCGGCAGGTCCGGGCTGGTGGCGGCAGAGGCCAGCTTTCACGGCCGGACCCTGGGGGCTCTGGGAGCCACCTACAAGTCCATGTACCGGGAGCCCTTCCGCCCCCTGAACGAGGCCTGCTTCGTGCCCTACAACGACGTCGAAGCCCTGAAGGGAGCGGTGGACCAGAATACCTCGGCCGTCATCCTGGAGCCGGTGCAGGGCGAGGGCGGGGTGCACGTGCCCTCCCCGGACTACCTGAGGGCGGCCCGGGACATCAGCCACGACGCCGGGGCCCTGCTCATCCTGGACGAGGTCCAGACCGGATTTGGACGCACCGGGAAGTGGTTTGGCAAGGAGCACAGCGGGGTCCTGCCCGACATCATGACCCTGGCCAAGGCCCTGGCCGGAGGGCTGCCCATGGGGGCCATGCTGGCGGCGGAGAGCGTCTCTGAGGTCTTCCAGCGGGGCGACCACGCCTCCACCTTCGGCGGAGGTGCCCTGGTCAGCGCCGCCGCCCTGGCCACCATCCGGGTCATCCGGGAGGAGGGACTGGTCAAGAGGTCGGAGGAGCTGGGCGCCGGCCTGCGCTCCGAGCTGGGAAAGCTCCCCCACCGGGAGGTGCGAGGCCTGGGCCTGATGGTGGGCTTGGAGGTGGATGCAGACTGCGGCCAGGTGGTGGCTGCAGCCAGGGAGAAGGGAGTGCTGCTGAACAACACCAGCCAGAACGTTCTGCGGCTGGTCCCGCCCCTGGTGGTCTCCAGGGAGGATGTCGACAGCGTGGTGAAGGTGCTTGGTGAGATACTCGGATAACCTGAGGCCGGTCCTGCAGTCCCTCAAGCCCTACGTGGCCGGAAGGGGGATACAGGAGATAGCCCGGGCCTACGGCCTCGAGCCGCAAAGCATCGTCAAGCTGGGGAGCAACGAGAATCCCTACGGCCCCAGCCCCTCGGTCCGGCCGGCCATGGCCCGGGCTCCCGTCGAGCTCTATCCGGAGGCGGAGGATTTCATATCCGCCCTGGCTGAGTACACCGGCTTTTCCGAGGAGGAGGTCCTCGTCGGCTCGGGGATGGACGGGGTCATGGACACCCTGACCCGGCTATTCCTGGGGCCGGGGGACACCTCCCTGATACCCACCCCCACCTTCAGCTACTACGAGATACTGACCAGGCTATGCGGAGCCGATCCCACCTTCGTCAGGCGGGGCCCGGAGTTCCAGGTCCTGGAGAGGTCGGCCCGGGGGGCTAAGATGACCTTTCTTTGCTCACCCAACAACCCCACCGGGAACGTCCTGGAAGAAGAAGACCTGCGCCGCCTGGTGGAGAGCACGGAGGGCATAGTCTTCCTGGACGAGGCCTACGTGGACTTTGCCAGGAGGAGCCTGGCCGGGCTGGTCAGGGAGTACGAGAACCTGGTGGTGGGCCGGACCATGTCCAAGGCCTTCGGCCTGGCCGGGCTACGGCTGGGATACGCCCTGGCCCCTCCCTGGATCGCCGAGCAGTATCGCCGGGCCGCTCCACCCTTCTTCGGGCTGACCACCACCTCGGTGGCCGCAGGGGTGGCTGCCCTGGGGGACCTGGAGCACATGCGCCGGTCGGTGGCCCGCATAGTCTCCGAGCGGGAGAGGCTGACCTCGGAGATCCCCGGGGCCCGCCCCTCCCAGGGCAACTTCCTGTACCTGGAGACGGCTTCGCCGTCGTCGGAGGTGGCCGAGGCCATGCTTGGAAAGGGGGTCATCATCAGGGACTGCCGGTCGTTTCGGGATGCAGGTCTGCACCGCATCCGGGTGACGGTGGGCACTCCACAGCAAAACGACCGCTTTCTGGAGGCTTACCGGGAGATATGCACATCGCCCTGACCGGAACGCCGGGAACCGGAAAGACCACAGTGGCCGGGCTGTTGCCCTGGCCGGTGGTGGACGTAAACGCCCTGGTCCGGGAAGGTCTCCACCTGGGGGTCGACCCGGAGCGAGGATGTCTGGAGGCGGACATGGTGGCCCTGGCCGCCAGGATCGAGGAGCTCCCCGGGGAGGAAACGACGGTGCTGGAGGGGCACTTCTCCCACCATTTCGCCCCCCGGGCGGTGGTCCTCAGGCTCCATCCCCGGGAGCTTCGAGTCCGCCTGGCTGCCCGGGGCTACTCCCAGGAGAAGATCCGAGAGAACCTGGAGGCCGAGGCCCTGGACGTGGTCCTGGTGGAGGCGGTGG
>JAAEEW010000081.1 GCA_013415595.1 Methanosarcinales archaeon
AGTGAGCCGCCGAAATTTAATAGCGTTTAATTATTACTAACGCAGAAAAATTTTTTGTCTCAGCAAATATATCGATCAAAATAGTTCGGCCGTTAATTATTTTCGATATGTTTTTATAGAATAACAGCTTTAAATCCTATCAGGGGTTCTGGGCATCTGAGCGCAGTCTTTCCATTGCCCAGGTGAGGTCGGCTGCCAATAATCTGGCCCTCCATCGGCGACATCTGTCCCCCCTATGAGCAGCCCGACCTCCCAATCCCTCTCATCCCCAATCGGAGATGCTCAATTATCCTGTTTCAACGGATCTTTCAATTCTAATCTCCGATTCAGATCATGCCGATCAGATTACCCCGATCGGATTATGCCCGTCAGATCACAGCCAGTCCGCTTTTACCACTCAGATAGCGCCATTTCTGATTGCGTCATCCTGATCACCCCAGCCCGTTTTTCGTAAAATGGGCGGGCCTCAGGTCACTGTGGATTTTCCAGCATCACCCTCTCAATGGAATGGTACTCTCGAAGCACCTCAGCCAAAGAGGCCTCGATGGCCTCCTTTTCTATCCGAAACTGAAGCAGCCTCTTCAGCAGACTCAGGGTCTCCATGACGTCCTCCGCCACGTCGGGAGAGAGGTCGCCATCCTCCAGGGGCAGGGCGTTGAGGGCCATGAGGTCGGCCGTGTAGGTCAGAATGTCGTGATTCTTGCATTTCTCCGAGACGGCCTTGATCACCTGGACGGCTATGCTCATCTTGGTGATATCCGTGATCGTCTCCAGACGCTGAATCCACCCCTCGGATATCTTGGACAAAAGCAGCTCCTTCAGCTCAGGCGGGATATGGCGTCTGCACAGGATAATGTCCATCACCATATCCTTCCTGGCTTTGTTGGCATCCTTATCGTTGATCTTGGCCGACATTTTTTCCCATCTCCACCGGCATTTGCGGCGACGTTATAATTGAGGCTCAAAGTTCTTAGAATTTTCGAGTGTGCTGCTGGCAGGAGGGTATGAAGTCAGGGACTTTTAGCCGGCTGGGCAAGACGTTTGGCTTCAGACTATTGGCGAAAAGCAAAGTCGAAGCAGGAATCAAGCAGAAGTCGAAGCTTGGCATTAAAGCGGACGTGAAGGCAAAGCAGGGATCAGAGCGGGAATTGGGAAATGAAGCCAAAACATTCCCTCCCGACGACAGGAGGTCATCCATTGGAGCTGTTGTTGTCGCATATCACCGTGCCCTGGCCGCAGCTATGGCATTCGAACTGGATGGTAGTGTGCTCCACTCCGAAGTCGTCGTGCAGGCGGCGCTTCAGCTGGTCCATGATCTCCCCGGCAGAGGCCAGCTTCTGATCGGCTATCACCACGTGGGCGCTGAGGACCACGTGCCTGGAGCACAGGTTCCAGACGTGCAGGTCGTGGACCTCCTCCACCCCCGGCACCTGGCCCATGGCCTCTGCCAGGTCGGCGATCTGGAAGCCCTCCGGGACTCCCTCCATCAGGATGTGCACCGAGGAGCGAATCACCCTCAAGGAGCTGACGATGATGAGCAGGCCGATGAAGATGCTGACTATGGGGTCGGCCAGGGTCCAGCCGGTGCGCCAGATCACCAGGGCGGCCACGATCACTCCCACCGAGGATGCAGCATCTCCCACCACGTGCAAAAAGGCGCTCCTGACGTTGACGTCCTTTGCCCCATGATCGTGGTGCTGGTGGCCGCTGAGGACGAAGGCCACCACCAGGTTGACCAGCAGTCCGAAGGCGGCGACCAGCAGCAGCTCCAGGCCCTTCACCGGAGAGGGCTCATAGATGCGGTGGTAAGCCTCGATGAAGATGGCGATGGAGACCAGGGCCAGGGTAGTGCCGTTGACCAGGGCGGCGAAGACCTCGAAGCGATGAAATCCGTAAGTGTGCTCCTCGTCCGCCGGCCGGGAGGAGAAGCGCAGGGCCGCGTAGCTCAGGCCGAGGGAGACCACGTCCAGGAGGACGTGGGCAGCGTCGGACAGGAGGGCCAGGCTGCCGGTCCACAGGCCGCCGATCACCTCCACCACCAGGATGAAGATGGTCAGGGCCAGGGAGAGCAGAAAGCTCCTCTCCACGGCGTGGGATGTGTGCGGTTTCACGGTCGTCTCCCGAAATGGAAATCGAAGCTCTTTTCGTCTCCGGCGTGGATTGGAGGCAATTGTGCCGGAAATCCAATTCAGTCGATAGGAAAGAACGGAAGGTCGTTTTATAAATAAAATGTCCTCGCTTTCCTGTACCCTCTGGGACTCCATGCCTCACTTTATTCCTTCGCTCACTCCTCCGCTCATCTCTGCCCAATTCTCTGTGCAGGGTGACCTCTCCATACTGTGCTTGCGGGAGAGCTGAACCATGATGAGACCCAGGATCCATAAACCCTTTATGAGATGCCTATCGATGTACTGAAACGCCCGATAGGAGGTCATGACGGAAGTCATGATCGATTGTCCCTTTGTGGGGCCCTTTTAAGGCGGCTTTGAGGTTAAAATGGCGCTGAAGTGGCTCAAGAATATACTGCAGAAGAGCGAACCACAGGCCTCTGCCGAGACTATCAAGCTATCGCAGCTGGAGGGCTGGCTGGACGGGAGGTCGAGAGACCCCAGGTTTGAGAAGGTACTCTCCGGGCTTTACAGCAGCTTTGCCGCCCTGTCCCGGGAACTGGAGAAGGACGTGGGGGCCATGATGGCTGCCGCCCCTCCCCAGGAGGCCACGCCCCGGCTTCTAAAGGCCGGGCAGGCGGCCAGAGATGCCGTGAGAAACCAGATGACGGTCATGTCCGAGAAGCTATCCCCGCCCCCGGAGATGGATTTTGCCTCGGCCATGGAGTACCACTCCGTTCTGGTCAACCACCTGGGGCGCACGGTGCTGAAGTTCGGCCGGTCCCAGCGCTACGCTGCCGCGGTCTTCCCAAAGGAGCTGGAGCGCATAAACTCCGACCTGACCAGGGTCAGCCAGGTCCTGGCGGAGCTGGGCAGTTCCCTGGAGAAGCGCCAGAAGGAGATGGAGGGAGTCACCCGCTCTCGGGAACTTCTCTTTATGCTAAAGGACGATTACGCGCGGCAGGCGCCGTTGAAGGAGCGGGTGGAAGGTGCAAAGAGGGAGCTATCCGCTCTGGAGGCGGCTGAAGCACGGCAGCGAAGTGAGCTGGAAGCGCTGGAGGCCAGCGAGGAGGGCCGACGCCGGGCCCGGCTCAGGGAGTGCCTGGAGGCCGGAGCCGGAGAGCTGCAGCAGATGGAGATGGAGATGGCGGCCCTGGTGGCCCCTCTCAGCAAGGCCCTATCCCGGCTGGGAAAGGCCGATCCCGGGGACAGGCAGTCGGCTCAGAGCCGGGGAGTGCTGGATCTGCTATCCTCCTCCCCGGTCCGGGCCCTGGATCAGGACATAGCCGGGCCCCTGAAGGAGCTGGCGGCCAGGGTTCCCCAGCTGGGATTGAAGGACCGCAAGCGAGAGAAGGTGGAGGCCCACATCGCCCACCTCCTGGAGGCAGAGCCCCTGCAGGCCCTGAAGTCCCGCCACACCCGGGTCCGGGAGGAGATGGAGAGCCTGGAAGGGCAGATCCGACAGAGCGGCCAGGAGGCAAAGCGTCTGCAGGAGGAGATGGATCTGCTGCGGCGGCGGAGGGAGCAGATCCAGGCGGAGCTGGACCAGAGCAGGAGCGCTCTGTCCGTGGTGCAGGAGCGGGTGGCGGGAGAGGAGCGGGACCTGGCAGCCAGGGTGGAGGAGATGGGCGGCGGGACGCTGTTGATGGACCTTTAGACAGCCAGGCTCTTCATCCGGACGCCTGCCCTTATTTCGCGGCCGCGTCGGCCACCGTCGGGAAGGCCGGGAAGTCGGGATAATTTGGCCCGCGGTCAATGCAAATCAATTGCAAAAGCTATTTATCGCTGGGGGCAAGATGAGATTGGGGGCGAATCATGAAAACTTGCTTGCTGATAGTGCTGGCCTTCTTCCTGATGGGCCTGACCCTGGCCCAGCCCACTCAGGTGGGGGGCGATTTCGGGAAGTCCTGGCTGGACCAGTACGGAGACGAGCCGGTGATCCTGGACAAGCCGGAGACGCTATGGACCTGGGGGTCGATTCCCAAGGGGCAGATGCTGATCGGGGGAAAGCTGGAGCCCATCGGCGATCTGGCCATATTCTATCCGGCCTTCCCGGTGAACAATACTCCTCTCTACCTGAACCGCACCGAGCTGAGAGGAGCGACCGATCTGGCCTCTCCCTACCTGACGTCCGATCCGTTCTTCGTGGCCCAGACCACCGGCCAGCCCATAATCCTGAGAACCTTCTAGGGCCTGGCTGGCTGACCGGGACCGACCCAGCCCTGGGGCTCAAAGTTGTTGCTCAGGCCTTCACGAAGTTGAGGGACGCGGAGTTCATGCAGTAGCGAAGGCCAGTAGGCGGGGGTCCGTCCTCGAAGACGTGGCCCAGGTGGGCGTGGCAGCGGGCGCACAGCACCTCCGTCCTGGTCATGAAGAAGCTGTTGTCCTGCATGGTCAGCACGTTCTTCTCCGATAGCGGAGCCCGGAAGCTGGGCCAGCCGGTTCCCGAGTCGAACTTGGCCGCCGAGTCGAAGAGATCGGTGCCGCAGCAGACGCACTGGTAGATTCCTTTGTCGTGGTGGTTGTGGTACTTGCCGGTGAAGGCGGGCTCCGTGCCCTTCTTCCTGGCCACCCGGTACTGCTCGGGAGATAGAAGCCTCTGCCATTCTTCGTCCGACTTCCTGATCCTGCTCACCAGCTCGACCTTTCCGGTCCTGGCGAAGAAGATGGCCACCCTATCTCCCGGGTCTTCAGGCGCATCCGTGGTCATGGGATCTAAATTGGCTCTCCGCGGTTAAAGCGATTTGTATCTGTCTTCAAGGACCAAATCGTCCGACTCTTCATCCAAAAGATACTTAAATTGAGGTGATAGATTATTTTAAGGAGGGCTTATGATTAAATTAGGATTTTTTTTTGATCCTGGCGGCATTGCTGCTGGCGCCCTGTCTGGCCTATCCTGGAGAGGTCAAGGGCGTGGTCGTGGGCGTGGATGACGCCGAGACCTTCGATCTGATGGTCACCGATAACGGCTCCTTGAACCTTTCTCCTGTGGAGAGGGTGAAGCTGGCGGACGTGGAGGTGCCCACAATGCTGGGTCCTGAGGGGCAAAGGGCGGAGAGCTTCGTCGCCGCCGTCTTGCTGAACCGCACCGTCTGGCTGGACCTGGACAACAGCTCCAGTCAGGGCAGGGACGATCTTGGAAGGCTTACGGCCGTGGTCTACCTGACCGATTCCCAGGGCCAGCAGGTCCCGTCGCCCAACTTCAACCGCATGATGGTGGACTCGGGATTTGCGGAGGTGGACGAGTTCGTGGATAACGAGTTCGATCTGGACGAATGGTGGGGGGAGGCTCCCGAGCAGCCCGCCGGTGATGTGGCTGCATCTTCCGATGAAGGGCAGGATAAATGGACGGACGGGCAGGAAGGAGATCAACCGGGTGAGCTGCCGGATGGGCAATCGAAAGATGCGGCTGGCAAATCGACCCTGGACGGCGAAAAGAATGGATCGGCAGGAGATCAGGCATCCGGCGAGCAGGGATCTGGGGACCAGAGCTCCCAGGACAGCCCGGAAGGGGATGAATCATCCCCGCAGGAGCTCGAAAGTGAAGAATATCCAGGGCAGCAAGGCATCTTCGACTGCTCAAGCCTGAAGACATCTCGTGAAACAATGTACGGCTTGCCGGTGGGAAGCGAGCCCTTCAAGTCCTGGCCCTGAAGCACCGGGCTTGGGAAGCGGTTCACTTTCATTTATCCTCTTTTTGCAGCCATCCTTTCCTCCCCCTTCTCATTTCTGCCGTCCCGGGCTCTGTCCCTCTGCAAGACACCTCCTCCGTCCATCCTATCTCTCCACCCAGGTCCCGTCCCGGCCCTCCAGGGCTCCGGCCAGGTGCTCCACGTCGGTGATCAGGGCTTTATGCCCCATGGCCTCTGCGTACCTGACCGCCGCCTCCACCTTGGGGCCCATGGACCCGGGCGGGAACTCCCTCTCCTCCAGGAGCCTCCTGGCCGCCGCCGTAGAGAGGCGGGGCAGGGCCTCCTGGTCCGGCCGGCCGAAGCGGAGAAAGACCGCCGGGACGTCGGTCAGAATGGCCAGCATCCTGGCCTTCAGGGAGCAGGCCATGAGGGCGGCGGTGAGGTCCTTGTCCACAACTGCCTCCACCCCTCTCCAGCTCCCGTCTTCCTCCTGCACCACGGGCACCCCTCCTCCCCCGCCGGCTATCAGGATGTGGCCGTGGCTCACCGCGTCGGCGATGGTGTGCATCTCCACCACCTGCAGGGGCCGGGGTGAGGCCACCAGCCTCCTCCAGCCCCGGGGAGTCTTCATCAGGGGCCAGCCGCATCTCTCCCGGATCTCCCGGGCCTGATCGTCCGGGTAGCAGGGTCCCACCGGCTTGGTGGGGCGGGAGAAGGCCGGGTCGCCAGGGTCTACGGCCACCTGGGTCACCGCCGCCGCAACCTCCTGCACCCGTCCCCGCCGGGCCAGGGCGCTTCTCAGGGACCGGGCCAGCAGGTAGCCGATGCTGCCCTGGGTCTCCGCCACCATCACGTCCAGGCTCTCCGGGGGAAACCTGTCCCTGGTTGCCTCGATCCGCAGGAGAATCATCCCCACCTGGGGGCCGTTGCCGTGCACCAGGGCGGCGCCCTCCCCCTCCTGCAGCAGCCGGAAGAGGGCCTCGGAGAAGCGGTCCGCCCGCTCCTCCTGGGAGCCCGGATAGCCTGGGTCCGGCCACAGGGCGTTTCCCCCGAAGGCCACCACCACCGTCACTTTCCCTCCCCTCCCCAGGGGTCCCGGGCGGAGTCGCTATGCTTCTCCTGGAGCCTCTCCCTGAACCGCTCCTTGAGAGTATCCTCAAGCGTGTCTCTGAGCATCTCCTCCAGCACCTGTCGCAGGGTGGGCTCACCCAGGTCCTCCATCTCGTAGCGGACCCTGGCGGTGGGCCTGTCCAGGGCCATGACCTGCCTCAGATCCACCGGGGTGGCCACCACCACCGCGTCGCAGTCCGCCCGGCGAACGGTCTCCTCCAGGTCCCGGATCTGGTCAGGGAAGTAGCCCACCGCCGGCAGCACCGGGCCGATGTGGGGATAGGCCTCGTAGACCCCTCTCAGGGTGCCGGCGGCGAAGGGCCGGGGGTCTACGATCTCCGCTGCTCCGTGGCTCCGGGCGGCCACCATCCCCGCTCCATAGGCCATGCCGCCGTGGGTGATGGTGGGGCCGTCCTCGATCACCAGCACCCGCCGGCCCCTGATCAGCTCCGGCCGATCCACATTCACCACCGACGCCGCCAGCACCACCCTGGCCCGGGGGTTGAGCCGGGCGGCGTTCTCCCGGATGGTCTCGATGGAGGCCCGGTCGGCGGACTGGGCCTTGTTGATCACAATCACCTGTGCCGAGCGGAAGTTGGCCTCGCCCGGGTAGTATCCCACCTCCTGGCCGGGGCGAAGCCCGTCGGCTACGGTGATCCACAGGTCCGGCCTGACGAAGGGCAGGTCGTTGTTCCCGCCGTCCCAGACCACGACCTCTCCCTCCTCCTCGGCCCGGCTGAGGATGGCCTGGTAGTCCACGCCAGCGTAGACCACGGTGCCGCGGTTGATGTGGGCCTCGTACTCCTCCCGCTCCTCGATGGTGGCCTCGGCGGCGGAGAGGTCATAGCTGCTGGCGAAGCGCTGTACCGCCTGCCGGTTCAGGTTGCCGTAGGGCATGGGGTGGCGCATGACCACAGGCCGGAGGCCCCAGGAGCGCAGGACCTGGACCACGTACCTGGAGACCTGGCTCTTCCCGGCCCCCGTCCGGACGGCGCAGACCGCCACCACCGGCCGGTGAGACTGCAGCATGGTCCGCCGGGGCCCAAGAAGCCACAGGTCGGCTCCGGCGGCCAGGACCCGGCTGGCAATGCCCATCACCGCCTCCGATCCCAGGTCGCTGTAGGATAGGACGCAGATCTCCACCCCGTTCTCCTGGATTATCCTCTCCAGCTCCCTCTCCGGCCAGACCGGGAGGCCCCGGGGGTACAGCCTGCCGGCAAGGGCTGGAGGATAGGTGCGGCAGTCGATTCGCGGAATCTGGGCGGCGGTGAATCCCACCACCTGGTAGCGGGGCTGATCGCGAAAGGCGACGTTGAAGTTGTGGAAGTCCCGGCCAGCGGCGCCCAGGATCAAGACCTTCTCCGGCTTCATAACGCCCTCCGGGGCGCAGGGGTAGCGGAAACCTCGGCCTTCAGGCCGTGGAGGAGCGTGCCCCGCCGTATATATCGAAAATTATATATCAACTGAATACATTCTTCAATATAATGCTTCAAACCTTGTTGGTCAAACTGAATCCGAGCAAAGAGCAGTACAAGATGCTTCTGGATACCATGCATCGCTTCAATGAAGCCTGCAATGCTATAGCAGATGTGGCTTTTGA
>JAAEEW010000082.1 GCA_013415595.1 Methanosarcinales archaeon
AAGATCAAGCTCCACAGACCCATCGAAGGCAAGATCAAGAGGTTAACCGTTCGGAGATCTTCGACCGGAAAATGGTTTGCCTGCTTCTCCGTGGAAATCGACGGTCTTCCCAAACCCCCGTGGAAAGACGGGTCAATGGTAGGCATAGACGTAGGGCTAGAGAGCTTCGCTACTCTGTCCAACGGCGAGAAGATCGACAACCCCCGGTTCTTCCGATCTGAAGAGAAGGCGTTAGCTAAAGCTCAGAGACGGCTATCGAGATGCGAGAAAGGAACCCCTGAGCGGAAGAAAGCTCTCAAAGTCGTCCAACGGGTTCATGAGCGGATCGCCAATCGAAGATACGATTTCATTCATCAACTCAGTTGCAGCCTGGTCGATAGGTTCGGTCTAATTGCCTTTGAAGATCTGGCCATTAAGAATATGCTCCAAAACCGCCACCTGGCCAAAAGCATATCTGACGCGGCCTGGATGATGCTGGCAATAACTACTTCGTACAAGGCTGAAAGCGCCGGTTCGAAGGCGGTACTGGTAGATCCCAGGAACACAAGTCAGCTATGCTCCAAATGTGGTCTAAAGGTTCAAAAGTCGCTATCTGATCGGACCCATGAATGTCCACAGTGTGGGCTCTCCATCAATCGAGATTGGAACGCAGCGATCAACATACTCAGACTGGGGCTACAGTCTGTTGGCATAGGAAGCCATAGAAGCCTCGCCCTTCTGGGCGGGGAGTAGTCACTCTTATTCCTGGTCGCCCAGTCTATTCTGTCGATCTCATTTCAGTCTATCTCATTTCAGTCTATCTCAGTTCAGCTGATCTCATGTCCGTCAATCTCATGTCGGTCAGTCCAGGTCGGTCAGAGCCAGGGCCTCTTTGGCGCTGTGTCCATCGTGGACCACGGCGCAGATGCGGCGGGTCATCAGGGCCGGACTCTGGTGCTGGAATACGTTTCTGCCTATGGCCACCCCCCGGGCTCCGGCGGCCATGCTCTCCTCCACCATGGTCAGGAAGTCCATCTCCGTCTCTGCCTGCGGTCCACCGGCGATAACCACCGGCGCCGGGCAGCTCTCCACCACCCGGGCGAAGCTCTCCGGGCTGCCGGTGTAGGAGGTCTTGACGACATCCGCCCCCAGCTCTGCCCCCACCCGGGCGGCGTGGGCGATATGCTCCTCTGCGTACTCGTCCCTGATCTTTGGGCCCCGGGGGTACATCATGGCCAGCAGGGGCATTCCCCACTCCTGGCAGCTCCTGGAGATCTCTCCCAGGGTGGAGAGCATGGCCCCCTCGTCCTCCGCCCCCACATTGACGTGCACGCTCACCCCATCGGCTCCCATCTTCAGAGCCTCCTCCACCGTGGCCACCAGGACCTTGTTGTTGGGATAGGGGCCCAGGGACGTGGAGGCGGAGAGGTGGATTATGAGCCCCAGGTCCCGGCCGTAGCCCCGGTGGCCGAAGGCGGCAGCGCCCTTGTGTACGATGGCCGCATCCGCCCCACCGGAGGCCACCTGGTCTGCTATGTTCTTCACGTTCTTTATCCCCCGGATGGGCCCCACGGTGACCCCGTGGTCCATGGGTATGATGACCGCATTTCCCGTCTTGCGGTTGAACAGCCGCTCCATTCTGATGGACTTCCCGATCAAAGGCATTCCTCTCTCACTCTCTCTTTCTCTTCGATGTTTAAATTAGTACATTAAAGCACTTATTAGTACTTTGATGAATAGATTAGTCCTATTAATATCTTGCCCTCTCCGGGAATGCATCCTCCGCCCTCTACGCAAGGCTGAAATACCAGCATGAAGTGTGATGGCCTGGGAAGAGTTTGGGGAAGAGTCGGTCAATCATGATCAGAATCAACTGGCATCAGCCGGGGCTCCTGGTCGCCCTGGCCATCCTGTGTGCATTTGTCTCCCTGGCCGGGCTGGCCCTGGCGGGGACGGAGGACGGGTCGTTCTGCCCCACCTGTCCGGACTGGACCAATCCGGACGCCTGGCTGAGGCAGAAGCAGGCCTACGAGCAGGCCAACAGCCCCCTGGCCGGCAACGGCAATTCCGGGGCCGCCTCTCCTCCCCAGCAGCAGCCGGCCGTGGCAGAGCCGCAGAAGTACCCCCGGGACGGGAGCCTGACGGCCCCCGGCGCCGACCTGGTGGGCTGGACCATCCTGGACGCCCGCTCGCCGGAGGACTACGCCCGGGGCCACATCCCCGGGGCCCGCAACCTGTACTGGAAGGCGGCATCCACCGGCGGATCCCTCAAAGCCACCCTGATGGCGGAGAAGCTGGGGGCTCTGGGGGTCTCCATCGGCGATCCCATCCTGGTTTACGGGAACGGCGACGACGCATCCTACCTGTTCTGGGCCCTGGAGTATCTGGGCCACCAGAATCTGAGCCGTCTGGACGGGGGAGTGCAGGGCTACCTGGACAGAGGAGGGGAGCTGGTGCAAAACTCGCCGGCGGCTAACGCCACCGTCTACCAGCTAAATGTCCAGACCTGGCGCCTGGCCGGGCCCTCGGATCTGGAATTGCCTGGCGTGCAGATCGTGGACGCCAGGAGCAGCTTCGCAGACTACGGACGGGCCAGGATCAAAGGGGCCATTCAGATAAAATCTGAGTCTCTTTACAGCGATCCAGAGGCTGGAGTGCTTCTGGGGGCCCGGGAGCTGGAGTCCCTGCTCTCCGGGCGGGGACTGGACCCGGGAAAGCTGCAGGTGGTCTACGGCATGCCCGCAGCCAGCACCGTGTATTACGCGCTTCGGCTGATGGACTACAACGCCACCCTCATCGACGGAGACTGGTGGGAGAGCCTGGGGCTGGTGGAGAAGAGCATAAGCTGAGGGCCAAGATTCCCATCCTTTTTCATTCTTCAGCAGTCCCCCCTATTATGTGTTGTCGGGATTGGGGACCACGACTTTTTTCATTTAGCTGCTCAATAGTCCAGATATGAGCTTGTCAATCCTGCAGCCATAGCGGGCGCTCTGGATTTCCAGCGCATTTGTTCATCCTTAGCCCACAACGTGCAATGATTTGATTGGTCGTGTTAAATTACGGACATGTAAGATAGCTGACCATAGAGTTCGCCAGCTCAGCAATTGCCCAGATCAATGTCCACTCAATTTCCGATACAGCTTCTCTCGAAATTCGTCCGCCAGCGCAGATATCATATCGGCTATTGGTATCAACAACTTGTGGTCTTCCTCAAGTTGCCCAATTCCTTCCTCGATATAGGTGACCCAGATCTTCTGTTCCAGCTCACCTGCTTTGCGGTATTGCGCCTCTATTCCACGGTTGACTGAATCATAGTTCAAGACTGCAGAGAAAAGGGCAGCGCAGTCCCTGGTATCCCCTGGCCGGTTGGCGATCAACTTCATGATGAAGACGTCCTCCAGGGATGAGTCTCTGACAACCAGGTTCCCGAAACGCCTGGACCTGACGGCCCTCTGCCACATGGGATCGGAGAGGCCGAAGTCGTAGGAGATCCGCCTGGCGAAGATGTCCAGATTGCGCCTGCCCTTCACGGCTAGCCGGTTGACGCCCAGCCTCTCATGCCTCTTCTGCGGTTCGACGATCCGAAATCCCAGGTCTCTGGCAGCAGCAATCAGCAACTCCTCATCCTCCTCGCTCCTGCAGACTATATCGATATCCTTGGTGGCGTCCTTCAGCCCCAACTCCAGCATCGCCGCTCCACCAATAAG
>JAAEEW010000083.1 GCA_013415595.1 Methanosarcinales archaeon
CCTGTGGCCAAAGGGCGTTCTCAGTTCGGGAAAGGGCATCATCAATCTAAATATTCTGATTACGCGAAAAGTTTGCAATTGCCATCGTTCAGGTTTTATAATTAGATAGTTACTTTATAGTTATGATGTTAAATTATTTAGGATGAGCGTAGACATGTTCCTCAGCAGACGGCCTTCCAGGAAAGGGCTAATTATAGCTGGCTTAGCACTCCCTGACAGCACCCCCAATAATCCCATGATGGATTCCATGATAGATTCCATGATACTCCCCCCACGGCCTCCTCGGGACCGTCTCCCTGCCCCAGGGGACTATTCCCTTGCCAGCCTGGAGCCTCCAGTAATTGCGAAAATTAAATAAGTAGCAGCATCCATAATGTGTAACTGTCGATTTCTGAGAGCGGCACTGCCCCGGGCAAAGGTGGTGCTGGATTGCCGAATTGGCAGGAGTCTTGGGAAAATGGAAAGAACTTATCCGTATCCACCGGGCGAGGGACTGGCAAAGTGGGTCTCAACAGACTGGCTGAAGGAGCATCTGGAGGACCGGAACCTGATGGTCCTGGATGCCCAGCCCAACATCCACGATTACATCATGGGCCACATCCCCGGCGCCGTCTACATGAACGAGGGTCTCCTCAGGGCGGCACAGAGGGACCAGCCGGCCATGTTCGTCCCACCCCTGGCCATCCAGCCCACCCTTCGCCGGATCGGGGTGGAGGCCGGAAGGCCGGTGGTGGTCTACACCGGAGCCGGGCCTTACAGCAAGTGCAAGGCGGGCATGGGGGAGGGGCTGGACCAGGCCATGGTGGCCTACTGCCTGCTTCGCTTCGGCCATGACAATGTCTATCTTCTGGACGGCGGAATCGAGAAATGGCTGGAAGAAGGAAAGCCGCTCACCAAGGTCTATCCGGAGGCAAAGGAGTCCGACTTCCAGGCGCAGGTCCGGCTGGACTTCTTCATCGAGTACCGGGAGTTCAGGGAGATCAAGGACCAGGACGACGTGGTCCTCTTCGACGCCCGGCCCAGACAGTTCTACGAGGGGCAGGCCATGTGGCCCAAGCCGGGGCACATCCCCGGGGCCGTGAACCTGCCATGGCGAAGCCTCATGTCCGAGAAGAACAGCCGCATGCTGCGCGGCGACCAGGAGATCCGGGAGATCGTCTCGCAGTTCGACCTGAGCAAGGACAAGACCATCATCTGCTCCTGCGGGACGGGAAGGGAGGCCACCCTGGAGTTCCTGATCTTCCGCTACTACCTGGGGTACCCGAAGGTGAGGGTCTACGAGGGCTCCTTCACCGAGTGGACCTCCCACCCGGAAAATCCCACGGTGACGGGGCCCAGCCCCCGGTGATATCTGGAGGATATGGCCGATGAAGATGCGATGAGGTTTTTGAGTTGGATGAGGATTTAATCGGAACCGCCGTAGATTCCCAAATTTCAAAAAAAGCTGAGGTGTTATGCTCTTTGAGAGAATTGAATCCCGGGGGCTGGCCCACTACTCCTACCTGATTGGAGAGCTCAATGCCGCCGTGGTCATCGATCCCCGGCGGGACTGCCAGGAGTACATGGAGAGGGCTGCCGCCGAGGGAATGAGGATTACCGACATCCTGGAGACCCACCGCCACGAGGATTTTGCCGTCGGCTCAGTGGAGCTATCCTCTCGCACCGGGGCGGCCATCTGGCACGCCGATTCTGCCCTCGATTACCGCTACGGAAGGCCGGTCGAGGACGGCCAGTCCTGGAAGGTTGGTCGCCTCGCCCTGGAGGCCCTGCACACCCCGGGACACACCCCCGGGTCCATGAGCTACCTTCTCCGGGACGCTGCGGGCGCTCCCTGGATGGTCTTCACCGGCGACGCCCTCTTCTCCGGGGACGTGGGCCGGGTGGACCTGCTGGGAATGGACCGGGCAGAGGAGATGGCGGGAATGCTCTACCACAGCATCTTTCGCCGGCTGCTCCCCCTGGGGGACGGGGTGCTGGTCTGTCCGGCCCACGGCTCGGGATCGGTCTGCGGAACATCCATCGCCGACCGGCCCTGGACAACTCTTGGCATGGAGAGGATGCACAACCCCAGGCTTCAGGTCATGAGCGGGGAGGAGTTCGCTTCCCTGGTGGCGGTGGAGCTGGAGAGGCCCCCCTACTTCCGGAGGATGGAGGCCCTGAACATCCAGGGTGCACCCCTTTCTGCCATTCCCCTGCCCCCGCCCCTCTCCCCGAAGGAGTTTGCCAGAGAGGCCAGAGATGCGGTGGTGGTGGACACCCGCATGGAGATAGGCTATGGGGCGGCTCACGTGCCCAGTTCCCAGTTCATCTGGCATGACGGCCTGGCCAGCTTCGCCGGCTGGCTCCTGCCCTACGACCGGCCCCTGCTCCTGGTAAGCGAGACCAACAATCCGGAGCAGGCGGTGAGAACCCTCCTTCGCCTGGGATACGACGACTTCGCCGGATTCCTGGCCGGATCGATGCTCTCCTGGCACATGGCCGGGCTGGAGAGCGCCTCCATCCAGACCATCACCGTGCAGGAGCTGTGCCGGCGTCTGGCCGCAAAAGCGCAGGCCTGGATCCTGGACGTCCGGGCCGGGGAGGAGCTGGCCAGGGCCGGCCGGATCGAGGGGGCAGTGCACATCCACGTCACCCGCATTCCGGAGAGGATGCAGGAGGTGCCCAAAGACCGCCGCATCTACATCTTTTGCGGAAGCGGGATGAGGTCCATGGTGGCGGCAAGCTGGCTGAAAGGCCGGGGATGGAAGGACCTGGTGGTGGTGCTGGGCGGCCTGGCCGGGTGGAAGTCCCTCACCTGCCCCATCGTCCAGCAGGGATGAGGCCGGGGGACGGACAGGAGACCATCCGCCTTTTCCCCTGCTCCGTCTTCCAGTCTCCCCCCGGGGCTATCTTTTTGGACCAAAAACCCCCACCTGTCCTTCATGCCCTTCCTGCGGATCGCTGGTCCTCTGGATCTCAGGTCCTTCTGTTCTCCGGCGGCTTTTGGCCACGCCGGCGTCCAGACTTGCAGACTTTCGGGATTCCAGGCTTTCAGAAGGTAGGACGTCAGGGCTCGCAGTGGTCCTGGTTTTGCTGCCGGCTGGTTTTATGAGCGTGTGGCTGCAGTGGTCGGATCTTGTGGGGATCCGGCCAAAAGGGCCACTCCATCAGGATGCGGATGGCCTTATTGGTGTGCAGCGGATCAGGATTTGCAGGACAGTCCCTGGTCGCGGCCCGTGGAGCTGGTGACCAGCAGTCCAAGCATCATAATAATGCTTGTAATAATAATAACATAGAACAGGATGCCCTCGCTGAAGGTGGCAATGATGAAGGCCGGGGGGATGTTGTAGTACAGGAGCAGGGTTATCAGGCCCCGGGGGGCCACAAACAGCTCCGGCATGAGGCTTACCCGGGCCACGAACTTCAGGTACAGGAACCTCACCAGGAAGACCAGGGCCACGATCAGGCTGCTGAGGATTAAAATCTCCCTGCTGGCCAGGCTGTGCAGGTTTATGGAGAAGCCGAACAGGATGAAGAAGAAGGTCCGGATCAAAAAGGCGGACTCGGCGGTGAAGGTCTTGAAGTTCTGGATCTCGTCCCCCAGGTTCCTGGAGTCCAGGAGGGAGCGGAGACGTCCCCTGATGAACAGCTCCATGTTGGTGATGGTCAGGCCAAAGACCAGTATCAGCAGCAGAGATGAGAGGTGAAACATCTTCCCCGCTGAGTAGACCAGCACCAGCAGGGATAGGATGAGGAAGAACTAGATGTGGGCCTTTAGCCGGTCCATGAAGAACAGCAGCAGCAGGGAGCATAGTCCGGAGATCACCAGCACCGCCGCCAGGCCGGTTCCAAACCTCACCAGGGAGTCGGCGCTGAGGATGTCGCTTTGCAGGGAGAAGTTGAAGAGCATTATGCCCAGGATGTCGGAGAAAGTGGCTTCGTAGACGCAGAACTCCTTTTTGTCGCCTCCCAGGTGCCAGACGCTGGGGATGGCGGTGGCGCTGCTGATCACCGCCAGGGGGATGGCGTTGACCAGGGCGGTCTGGAAGGGCACCCCCGCCCACATCTGGATCAGCCTGGCGATCAGCAGAGAGGAGGCCAGCAGGACCAGCAGGGCGGAGCCGAAGGACTTGCGGATGGTGGGCAGGCGTTTGCGGTCCAGCTTCAGCTCCAGGGTGGCCTCCAGGACGATGAGGATCAGCCCGATGGTCCCCAGTATCTCCAGGTAGATGCGCAGATTGGGGACGTAGAGGCCGAAGGAGGAGACCAGGTATCTCAAGCCGATCCCAGTGGCCAGGAGCATCAGGACCGAGGGCACGTGGGACCAGCGGGACACCAGGTCGAAGATGTAGGAGAGAATCACCAGGAGGCTCAGCAGGATCAGCACGGCGTAGGGCCCCAGAGCCAGCAAATCGGCGGGATTCAGCGTACCACTCTCCAAATGATCAAAGTCAGCCTCGACGAACAATATTATAAATTATATTTAAATTGTTTTTGCCAGCGGAGCACGACGATCACCCATCCGGATACAAAAACGCCGTTCAAGATCAAGCTCCGATTCGAAAGTCCAATTTTCCGGCAGGTAGTTAAGAGCTTCGTCACTGGGGCGCCCTTGCCGGCCCGGGGCCTTGGTTCAGATTTTTCGCCCGCCCGCCGGAACAGTCGCGAAATTGTATCCATGATCGCCGGCCTTCGCCTCCGGCTGACCTGGCTTTACCCTCCGGGCCTCAGGTTGCAGAATAGTGAGCCCTCCCGGCGGCCAGGGGGCAGGCCAGGGGGCAATAGCAGCTCCCGTCCACTCCCTTAAAACAAAGCTGAAATTTATATTCCATTCCCGCCCAAATAATGAACAAGGAGTGGATGTCATGCCCTTCCTCAAAGGAGACAATGAGATAAAAGAAGTGCTCAAGCAATGCAAGACAGTAGCCGTGCTTGGAGCCTCGACCGACCCCCGCAAGCCCAGCTTTTTCGTTCCCCTGGTGGTGCGAAGCTACGGATTCAAGATGTGCTACGTCAATCCCACCCACAACGGCCAGGAGATTCTGGGGGAGAAGGTTTTGCCGTCCCTGAACGACATCCCGGAAGAGGTGGACATTGTGGACGTCTTTCGCCGGCCCTCCGCTGCCCGGGAGGTGGCGGAGGAGGTGCGCAGAAAGGGCTGCAAGACGGTATGGTTTCAGCCGGGAACCGAGAACATGGAGGTGGCAGAGGAGCTGCATAGAGAGGGGTTCAACGTGGTGGTCGGCAACTGCATGAAGGTGGAGTGCAGGAGGCTTCTATGAAAAGCACCGGCGAGGGCAGAGGTGCAGGGGGCCAGATTTTGGGGGGGAGCCGGCCGGACCGGCGGATGAGGCCTGAGGCCAGCCCTGGAAAGGAAGCTCCTTAAAAAAGATTTTATGCCTGTAAAGAGAATATAATATTTGATGACCACGGCGACGGATAAGCAGATCTTTGAGGAAGGGGTAGGACACTTAAAAGCCGGGGAGTGCAGGCAGGCTGAATCGGCTTTTGGAAGGCTGGTGAGGGAGCACCCCCAGAATCCCAACTTTCGCCGCCGTCTGGGCATAGCCTACCTCTCCCAGGGAGAGTACCAGAAAGCCCGGAAGCAGTTCACCGAGGCCCTGGATCTGGTGGAGAAGAGGGGAATTCCCTTCGACCTGTCCTACGACCCAGACGAGACGGGCCAAAGCCTGATCGCCCTCACCTACCACGATCGGGGCTATGCCTTTCTCATGGAAAACCGGTTCTCCATGGCCAGGAAGGATCTGCAAAAGGCCATCAAGGGTACCAAGAAGCCCGACACCCTATCCTGGTTTCACAACGACCTTGGCTGGCTGTACTTCAGATGGGAGAAGTACGACCTGGCGGAGAAGCAGTACGACCTGGTCCTGAGCGACCTGGCCCCCGGGAACGGCTACACCTTTCTGTACCGGGGCCTGGCCAGGTACAAGAAGGGCGATTATGAAGGGGCCAGGGAAGACTACGCCTCCGCCCTGGAGATCTTCGAACAGACGGCGGAGGACCTGGAGACCAGGTTTGAGAGCGCCAGGATTCCCGAGGTGCAGATCGCCAGGGCCTCGGCCCTCATCAACCTCTCCCGGATAGACCTGGAGGAGGATAAGTTCGGCCCGGCGGAGGAGTCCCTCCTGGCCGCCCTGGAGATCTATGAGGAGAACCAGGGCCAGATGGAGAAGTTCTCCCCCCTGAGAAAGAGGCAGGAGGAGAACAACCTGGCCGCCCTGCACAACAACCTGGGGCTGCTCTACTACCGGCTGCAGATGATGGACCGGGCCAGGGAGGAGTTCCGGGCCGCCCTGGAGCACGAGAGGTCCGCCGAGGTCTACAACAACCTGGGCAACGTCTACGCCGAGCTGGGACAGAAAGACCGGGCGGAGAAGTTCTACCGACTGGCAGCCCGGCTGGACCCGGGACTGCAGTCCCCTCGCAAGAACCTGGAGCAGCTCCGGGAGAAGGGGGCCGTGGGCCCGGACTGGTGGGACTGGTGGTTCAGGAGCCCGCCCCGGGACCGGGAGGAGGCCCGATCGACAAGCAGATGGAACGCCGTCAGGAGGAGGCTTCCCCGGAAGGTGGCCCGCAGGCTGATAGGCTCGCTGCTGGTGGTAATCCTGCTGATCTCCCTGACCAGCATCGTGCTTCCCACCGCCCTGGATGTCCTGGGAGGGCCCTGGGAGGGGGCCGTCTTTGCCGGCAAGAACACCAGCACCGTTACCACCGAGGAGAAGCTGGAGAACGGCACCCTGGTCAGCACCAGGACCACCACCAGGACGGTGGAAAACGACATCCTGGGCCGGCTGGGGGTAGCGGCATTCGTGCTATTGATCCTGATCCTGCCCCAGGTGAAGTCGTTTTCCGCCGGCGCGGTGAGCGTGACCATGTCCACGGAGAGCAAGGGTGCGGCCCCCCGGGAGTGAGTCTGGGGATTCCCAGGGTCAGGGCTGCCCCTTAGCCGGCGGGGGCCTCCTGTAGTCCAGCAGATATCTTCGCAAGGTGCGCCAGCTCTCGATCTCCGCTTCATCCGCCACCAGTCTGCCTGAGGTCTTGATCCCCATCCGGGATGCCAGGTCGAAGCGGTACAGGTCGAATGCCGACTTGACGTACCGCCCGTAGCTCTTCAGGGAGGAGATGGATACCTGGTAAAAGAGCCACCCCAGAAAGATGGACAGAAGGGCAGAGAGCACTCCACCCAGCACCAGCTCCCGGCCCAGGAAGGTGACGGTCAGGATATTCTGATGATGGAATCCCGCACCTCCGATGAGGGCGTAGCTGAAGAAGATGAAGGAAAGATAGACCAGAGAGTCCACCTCTGCGCCCCGAAGGTCCAGGTCCTCTCTGGCCTCTTTGGGGAGGATGAGCCACAGATGGTGCCAGAAGACCATCATGTGCATGCCGTACTGCACCTCCGGGTACTGCTCGTACTCGCACAGCACGTTTCCAAACCGGGTGGCCTCCTGAGGATACCTCCTGCTGTAGCCGGCCTCATCCGGATTGTAGGGAAACTCACGGATCCTGGAGGAGAGATGCGACTGCCGGCATACCATCTGGCATAGCTCGTTCTCGTCCTGTCCCTCCTTTGAGGACAGCTCCTCGATTCCCTGCTTCAGGCGCAAGAGATCGTCCTCGTAGCCCTTGAAGTGCCGCAGCGTCCTCTGGTGCTTCCACCGCCAGATGCGTGGGGGCCAGAAGCGAAGCCCCTCGTAGAGCTGGTAGATCTGCACGTCCAGGGCGGAGAGGGTCATGCCGAAGACCACGGCGAAGACTATCCAGGTGAGCAGCTTGTTCTCGATGCTGGTCTGGCCCAGCCATTCCGGACGAAAGGCAGGCATCAGGGCGTAGGAGTAGAGGGTGGAGGCCATGAAGCCGGGCATGAAGGTCCGGATGAAAAACGAGGGCCCGAAGCTGGTGGGAAGATTGGATAGGGACATGAATCACTCCTGACGCAAATCATCCATGATCGTCACTCCTCGATGGGCGGCTCCCTCCCCCGGTAGACTGAGGCCAGGACCAGGGCGATTCCGGCCAGGAGCATGACCAGGCCCATGCCCATCTCCAGCCTGGATGAGGACGAAAAGAGATACGTCGACCCCATAGTCGATCCGGAGGAGGGTTCCTGGACGGAGAATAACATCATTACCATCCAGGCCAGCCCGAAAAGAATCAGAGATGCGCCCAACTTTCGCCCGGTCAGCCAGCCCATGAATATCCTCATCCTCATCAATTTTACAGGATTTTGTTTTATATTTAAACGTTTATGATCATACTTCGATGTGCAGACGTCTAATCCTCGATGGGAGGCTCTCGACCTCTGAAGATGGCAGCCAGGATGATGACAATTCCGCATATCAGAAGCAACGGGCCGAGATTGGACGACACGTGGTCCAGGGCAAACCAGCCTCCGAAAATGGATATCAATAGGCCGATGTTCCGGGCGATGATCTGGCTGCTGATAGATTTTCACCTCAATAAACATTAAGTATTTTTAAGATTATAAATTTTTTCGGCAGCTTTCGTCGATTCGACTGATCTGAGTGAAAATTTGCATTAAGACCGCAATTTCTGATCTGCGCTTGAAAGAGGTGTCTGTTCTATGGAGCTTAAGGGAAAGAAGGTGGCCATCCTGGCTGCCGAGATGTATGAAGACCTGGAGCTGTGGTATCCCTACTATCGAATGAAGGAGGCGGGAGCGACAGTGGTGATCGTGGGCCCCGGATTTGGCCCCGACGAGGTGAAGAGCAAGCACGGCTATCCAGCCCTTCTCGACGCCCGGGCCAAGCAGGTCCGGCCTTCGGAGCTGGACGGAGTGATCATCCCCGGCGGATACGCCCCGGACCTGCTGCGCAGATGCCCGGCCACCCTGAAGCTGGTGGGGAGCATGATGCAGGAGGAGAAGGTGGTGGCCGCCATCTGCCACGCCGGGTGGGTCCTCATCTCCGCCGGGGTGCTGGAGGTAAGGAGGGCCACCTCCTTCTTCTCCATCCGGGACGACATGGCCAACGCCGGGGCGGAGTGGGTAGACGAGGAGGTGGTGGTGGACGGCAGGCTGATCACCTCCCGCTATCCCGACGACCTGCCGGCCTTCTGCCGGGCCATCGTCGCCGCCCTGGGCTAAGAGATGGATCGAGGGAGGCAATGCGCCCTTCCGCTGGCCATCGAATCCGGGAGGGGATAGAGCGGCGCCACCGCGGCGGCCCGGAAGCGGTCACCCTCCGGCGAGAGCATGGGCCCGGGGAGCATGAGCCGGGGCCGGGATTGGAGGAATGGCCGGCCAGGGCTACCTGGCGCCCGGGATTTGACCGATGGTTGCCTGCCAGGATGCTGAAAAGTCAAAAAGCAGGACAAACCGTCTGCCATCCCATCGTCCGGTCCAGAGGGAACCGGACTTATGCGGGGGAAAGGATTTTCATAAAATGAATCCGACCGGAAATAAATGCAAATTTAGAAAAATAATAAAAGAGGAAGCCACGGGGCATCTGCAATTCGCCGTTCACGCAAAAGCTAAATAGACTTTATGTCGACATAGCTGCGATGTTCGCAGACTGGGAAGAACACGGGATGATCGAGAATGGGCTATCTGCTATTGTCGATGAGTCTCCCAAGTCGGATATAGGAGAGGTGGTGGCATACGTCTTATCCTCTCCTGGAAAGCGGGTCAGGCCCCTCATCCTGCTGTTCTCCGCCCAGGCCTTCGGCGGCGATTCCCGGCAGGCGTTGGACGCCGGACTGGCCATAGAGCTGGTGCACGCCGCCTCTCTGGTGCACGACGACATCCTGGACAGCGGTGTGGAGAGGAGGGGCGCACCCAGCGCCGTGGAGCGGTTCGGATTGGAGGCCGCCCTTCTCACCGGAGACTATCTGATATCCAAATCCATTGACCTGGTATCGTCCTACGGCCAGCCGGTCATCAGGACCTTCGCCGGGGCCTGCATGAAGATGGCCGAGGGAGAGATGATGGACCTGTCCAGGATCTCCTCCCCCAAGGACTACTACCACTGCGTCAGCAGGAAGACCGCCTCCCTATTTGCCGCCTCTGCCCGCATGGGCTGTCTCATCTCCGGAGCGGCCACGGAGGACGTCTCCAGGTTCGAGCAGTACGGCATGCACCTGGGACTGGCCTACCAGATCCTGGACGACATGGAGGAGGTGCTGGGAGTGGACCAGGGCAAGAGGTCGCTGAAGAAGTCCTTCACCCTGCCCCGGGTGCACAGCGAGAGGCTCTCCCAGGACCAGGCCATGGAGCTATGCAAAGACGCTGTGGAGTCCCACTTCTCCGCAGCCCAGGACTCCCTGCAGGCCGCGGGCGGATCGGAGGAGATGAAGATGAGGCTTTCGTCCATTGCCGAGCAGATGACTGACAGATGGGTGAACGAATGCAAATTGCAAAGTCACCTGTGCTGAGCATAGACGTCGTCTACCAGGATTCTCGCATTCAGCTATCTCCCCGGGGCCCCCTGGCCGCCGTGGCCCGTCCCATCGTGGAGCGCATCAACCGGGTCTTCGCCGACGAAAAGCCGGTGCTGGCTGAGGCGGACAGGATCATCTTTTCCACCTGGATCCCTCCTGCGCCAAGCAGGGCCTTCGACCGCATGATATCCGCCCAGATCGGGGCCATAATTCGCCGCCCGGTCCCCGACCAGTTCTCCATCGCCATCTTCAAGGGCTGCCCCAACCGGTGCATCCACTGTGCCGCGCCGTCCCGCCAGGGAGAGATCCTGGAGGAGGGGGTGATCAACCGGGCCATCGATCAGGCCCTGGAGCTGGGCTCCTACATGATCACCTTCGACGGGGGCGAGCCCATGCTCCGCCGGGAGCTGCCGGCCATGGCCGCCCGGGTGGACGACCGGGCCATCGCCGTCTCCTTCACCAGCGGATACGGCCTGACCGGGGAGCGGGCCAGAGAGCTCAAACAGGCCGGGCTGTACGCGGTGCGGGTGAGCATCGACAGTCCTGACCGGGAGGGCCACGACCGCTTCCGGGGACGGGAGGGGGCCTTCGACGACGCCCTGCAGGGAATCAATAACGCCCTGGACGCGGGGCTGATGGTGGACCTGTTCATGGTGGTCTCCCCCCACAACATCGACCGGCTGGAGGAGGCCCACGCCCTGGCCGGGGAGCTGGGGGTGCACGAGCTTTCTCTCTACGACATCATTGCTGTGGGCAACTGGGCCTCCCACGAGGACGAGGTGCTCTCCAGGAACGACGTCAGGCATCTGGAGGAGTTCCACCGCCAGAAGAACCGCTCTCCTGCAGGACCGCGGGTGACGGCCTTTCCCTACCTGCTGGGCCGGGAGATGTTCGGCTGCTTCGCCGGGAGAAGGTGGATCCACGTGGACGGATCCGGGGAGGCCATACCGTGCGCCTACCTGCCCATGAGCTTTGGAAACATCAAGGAGAAGAGCCTGCCCCAGATCTGGAAGGAGATGAGCTCTTACCGCTGGTTCTCCGGGAGGCACGACTGCCTGATGAAGGACCCGGAGTTCAGAAGGGCCCACCGCCAGGTAGTGGACGGCCAGTAGCTGCTTTTGTCGCCGGGGCGCCGGCCTCACGCCCCGTCAGGTTTATACATTCATAGAAGACTAGATCGTCGATTGCAGAAATGCAGATCAATGGAGGTTAGTAGATGGAATTCAAAGGATTATTGATGGTACTATTGATTATCTCCGGCCTGGCGGCCCTGGGATCCGCCCAGATGGGGCAGGAGCAGAGGACCGAGACTCCAGAACCCCTGGGCGAGGGCCTGGGATGGATGACCATCCCCGACGTGGAGCACACCTCAGATTATCTCTCCAAGACCGGCGGCTCCGGTGGAGACCCCCAGGCCTACACCAGCGCCAAGGTGGCGGGCAACTGGTCGCTGGAGCTGGTGGACCTGAGAAGCAGGCCGGTGGCCAGGATCTACATGGAGCTGTTCCAGGTGGGCACCGTGGTCTTTGGCAGGGGCACTGCCGGCAATGAGATGGCCACGGCCAACGGGGCCATCATCGGCAACACCGCCCTGAACATGGGCGTGGTCACCCTGCCCTCGGCCAACCTGTTCAACGTCAAGCTCACCCTGAGCGGCGACTCCGCCAGCGGCAACTTCGATGGATTCACCGCCTCCGGCCAGTACTTCCAGGGCACGGCCACGGCCACCAAGGACGTCCCCCTGGCCCTGAGCTAGAGGCCCCGAAGCAGAGACTGACCTATCTAAATTTTTTGCCATCCTGGACAGCCCAAGGATTAAGCATATCTCACAGTAGGCTCTAATAATGCCCCGTGTGAGGAGAACCCAAATTTAGGAGTCTGGAAGAAATGAAGCATCTCATCCTTCTCATGGCCTTAGCCCTGTTCGGAGTTGCCTGCCTGGCGTCCATCTCCTCGGCCCAGTCCCTGGTGGACCAGTACATCGACTACTCCCGGGGCGATGTCCCGGTGATGTCCGATCCCCGCTTCGCCCCCGACCCCCGCTCGTCCCGGGAGCTGTGGGGGAAGAACAACGAGGAGCCAGCCAGCATAGAGGGCCAGGCTGCGGCCGCGTCTGAAGAGAACAGGACCGACGAGCAGCCCATGCCGGTGGAGGCGCCTTTGCCCGCCGCCCCGGCCGCGCCGGCGGATATGGCAGGAAACTGGTCACTGGAGCTGCAGGACTCTGCCAGCCAGAGGGCCGACCTGGTGCTGTTCCAGAGCGGCGCAACGGTCTTTGGCCACGGCACCCTGACCCAGGGCAACGACAGCCGCCTGGTGGGTGCGGTGGGCGACGTCCAGGGCGAGGTCCTGAACCTGGACCTGATAACCCACGACCAGGGCGACCTGTTCAGTCTGATCCTGTCGGCGGGAGGCCGGTCCACCAGCGGGAGCTTTGAGGCCTACAGGGTCCTGGGAGGCTCCTGGTCGGGATCGGTCATCGGAAATCCAGCCGCCTGATTCCCCGCGCCATTCAGGCCCGGAGCCGGCTGCCACCCCCTGGTCAGGTCAGTCTGCAGGGAGGCGGTCAGCTCAAAATCCCGAAAGGACGGGGCGGGCCCCTGGTCCAGGGCTATGGGGCTGGCCCTCTTTTGTCCCTGGCCCCTGGGGGCCCTGGCCAGTCCGATAAATTTTTATCGCCCTGCCGTTTATTGATGAAGTGGCCGGGGGGCGACATGCGTCCCACGGCGAAGTTAAGATAAATTATGGAGGGAGTCTATGCATACTGCTGTGAAGATGTTGATCGGGCTGGTAATTCTCCTCTTCGGGGCCTGGACCCTGGTGGACCCGGCGTGGTTTGGACAGAGCGGCTGGATCTACGGACTTGGCTGGTGGTCCCACACCTGGGACATAATTAAAGGTTCCCTGGGACCGATGCTGATCTTTATGAGCGTGGTCTTCATCTGGATAACCTATGAGGAGTCCAAGGTCTGATACTTTTTAAAAAATACATCGACCTTTTTAATTTTCCATCTTCCGGGAGACCGGCCTTGCTGGCCCAGGGAGAGGGGGTGATCCTGGGGGCCATCCCTCATCCCTTGGGCTGGCCCATGCGCTTCATGAGGCGCTTCATGTTCATCTTGCCCATGCCGCCGCGCATGCCCTTGATGGCCTTTTGCATGGCGGTGTGAGATTTCAGCAGCTCTCTTACCAGCTCGGGGCTGGTGCCGCTGCCCAGGGATATGCGCTTGATCCTGTTGGCGGTGATGATCTTTGGGTCCTCCAGCTCGGAGTCGGTCATGGAGTCCATGATGACCCGGTACCTGTCCAGGCGGTCCTTGGTGATCTGGTACTCCTTGTCGGATAGCTCGATTCCCAGGCCTCCCATGGGCAGCATCTGCAGGATCTGCTTCAGGGGGCCCATCTTGTTCATGGCCTCCATCTGCTTGTACATGTCCTTGAGGCTGAACTTGCCCCTCATGATGGACTCCACGTCCACCTCTTCGTCCACCTGCACCTCCTGGGCCCGCTCCACCAGGGTCTTGATGTCGCCCATTCCCAGAAGGCGGGAGATGAACCGGTCGGCCTCGAAGCGCTCCAGGTCGTTCGGAGTCTCGCCTACCCCGATGAAGGCCACCGAGGACCTGGTCTCGGCCACAGCGCTGAGAGCCCCGCCGCCCTTGGCCGTTCCGTCCAGCTTGGTGATGATCACCCCGGTTATGCCTATGGCCTGGTTGAAGGCCCGGGCCTGCTCGCTGGCCTGCTGGCCCAAAGCGGCGTCCATCACCAGGAGCTTCTGCTCCGCCTGGACCACCTTGTGGATGTCCTCCATCTCCTGGATCAGGTCGCTTTCCAGGGCGTGCCTGCCTGCGGTGTCCACGATCTTGACGTCGTAGCGCCTGGCCGCCTCCAGGCCGGCCGTGGCCACCGCCGGGGCGTCGGGATTGCCCTTGTCGCCGTAGAAGAATATGCCCTGACGCTCACAGAGGGCCTTTAGCTGGTCGTAGGCTCCGGCCCGGAAGGTGTCGGCGCAGATCACCGCCGTTCTCAGCCCCTTTCGCTGGAAGAAGGTGGCCAGCTTGGCGGCGGTGGTGGTCTTGCCGCTCCCCTGCAGTCCCACCAGCATTATGGTCTGCTTCTTCAGGGCCACCTCGGAGCTCTTGCCCACCAGGTTGATGAGCTCCTGGTAGACGATGTTGATCACGTGCTCCCTGGGGTTCATCCCCGCCGGAGGCTTCTCGTCCAGCGCCCGCTCTCGAATGCGGTCGGAGAGGTTCATCACCAGCTTCACGTTGACGTCAGCCTGCAGCAGAGCGCGCTGGATCTCCCTCACCGCCTCTTCCACCAGCGGCTTGTCCAGACGGCTGGCGGAGGCTATCTTCTTCAATGCGCCCCGGAGGGATCCACCCAAGTTATCCAGTACCATAGATCACATCGCTCCAGTCCAATCGGCCTAAATTGGCTCAGGACTCTAAATTGAAGCCAACCATATAAATGTGTAAGTCCACAGGCCCGCAACCGGACCCGTGGCCATCCAAACGGTGAAAAGCCAAAACGTCCCGACCGGGATTCGAACCCGGGTTGAAGGCTATCTGCATTACGCAAACTCCGCAGGCCTCCGGGATGTCCACTACCCCATCGGGACAACAGTACGCAAGACATTCTTCTTGATTATAAGCCTGTTGATTTGAGGGACCGGGCCTGGACCACCCTGGATTGGGCAGTCCTCACCGCCCGCAAGAAGTCGATTTTTCGAAACTCCGGCCAGTAGGGGGCACAGAAATAAGCGGCGCACTCGTTTCCGTTGGCCTGCCAGGGAAGGAAGTTGGAGGTCCTGTACTCCCCGCCGGTGCGGATGATCAGGTCCACCTTGGGCACCGGGACGCCGTCGAAGGGGTACATGTAGCGGCCGATGAGATCCTCATCCACGTCCTCGGGCCGGATGGAGCCCTGACGCACCCGGGTGGCCAGGGACCTGGCGGCATCGGCCAGCTCGCACTGGCCGCCGTAGGCCAGGGCCAAGTTCAGGTACAGGTTCTTGTAGTCCCGGGTGGCCCGGTCGGCCGTGGCTATGGCCTCCTGCAGGCAGTCCGGCAGCATCTCCGTGCGGCCGATGGCCCGGACGCGAACCTGATTCCGGTGAACCTTCTCCGAGGTGGACAGCTCCAGGAGCTTGCTGTGAATGAGCTCAAAGAGGTACTTTTTCTCTTCCTGGCTGCGGTTGAAGTTCTCGGTGGAGAAGGCGTAGACCGTGAGGTGCTTGATTCCCAGCTCCAGGCACCAGTCCGAGACCAGCTCGGTGGTCCTGGCCCCCAGGCTGTGGCCCGAGTTCATGGGGAGGCCCATCTCCCTGGCATAGCGGCGGTTCCCGTCCTGAATCACGGCCACGTGCCTCATGTGCACCCCCCGGCTGATGCGCCGCTTGAGGATACGCTCGTAGAGTGTGTAGGCCAGTGCCAGGCTATTTGCCATTTTGATGTACCTCCAAAAAGTCCTCCAGAAGATCTTCGCGAATTCCTATTTAAATGATTCTGCCTTCCTGCCTTCGTGTATAGTCCCGAAAGCTTTGTCCTTATATACCCAATCACTGCGCATGGGAAACCGCAATAAGGTAGTGAAGCTAACAGAACGCAAGATCCGATACATTATCCGAGCAAAAATCAATAACAAGACCACCAAGAGAATAGCATTGGAGATGAAGGTCAGTTCATCTACAGTTAAACGGGTTTGGGGGTATTATCTGAAAAACCACGAGCCATTGCCCATAAAAAAGTTTGGCCGGCCGAAGAAGGATATTGATCCCGCCCAGGAGGAGCTGATAATCCAAGTCCACAAAGAGCAAAATTTGGGTGCAAGGCGGCTTGAGAAGATCATCGAGTTCAAACATGGCATTCATATCCCGCATAACACTATCCACCAGGTACTTCTCAAGAATAAGCTATCTCAGCAGAATCCCAAGAAGAAAAGACGACGAAAGCCTTGGATCCGATACGAGAGAAAACACAGCCTTACTGCGGTTCATTTGGATTGGCATGACAGCAAGGCCATCCCGGGCAAAAAGGTTTGCGCGGTCCTAGATGACAGCTCCAGATTCATCCTTGCCGGGATAGAATCGGACCAGGCCACCGCAGATCTCAGTATCGGTCTGGTCCAGGACGTCCTTGTGAATTATGGAGCAGTGCGCAAGATGGAGCAGGTCATAACTGATCACGGCAGCCAATTCCACGCCAATAAAAAAGACAAGAACGGCCACAGCGAAAGCAGATTCGAGGCCTTCCTTGCTGAAAACGGAATCAAGCATATCAAAGGCCGCATAAAGCATCCTCAGACAAATGGCAAATTTGAGAAATGGAATGATACCTACGA
>JAAEEW010000084.1 GCA_013415595.1 Methanosarcinales archaeon
GATCCGGAGGGGCCCGGATAGGGGGGCGGCAGAGCGGGGCATCCCGGCCCCGGCCAGGGGCCGCCGGCGGACCTGCCAGGTGGGGGCTCCTCCCTCCCTGCCGGGAAGCCGAACCGACTCCCAGGGGAGTGCCAAAACCTCCTCCGCCTCTGAGGCCACCAGCAGGGAGCCGGCCCGGGATATCAGGTCCCCTGCATCCTCCCAGGCCTTCCGAAACCACAGCCGGAACATGCTCTCGCCCAGAAGGGCCAGGTACCCGGCAGTCTCCTCCCGGCCCGTAGGCTCTGCCAGAAGCGTCGAATGCTGGCGGGCCATCTCTCCCACCTCCAGGGACAAGACGGCGTTTAAGCTATCCGAAGCCAGGATGCGGTCCTCAAAGATCAGATCGAACGAGAAGGTTCTCCGCCCGGGCCCACCTTCCTGCCGGACGGACAGGGTCAAAGTTGGCTGGTTCATCATCCGCTTCCCCAGTCAACTATTGACCCTGATCCGCTATTAATATATCCGGGACGGCAGGGGTCTTCACGGGAAATCTTCGCAGGAAAGGCGAAGGGTAGCAAAGGCGAGGGAAGCACAGCCATGATCGTATCCAGCAGTCTGCAGTTCAAAACCGTGGTGGGGGAGATGGTCGACCTCACCGACCGGGTGAGGAAAGCCGTGGAAAAATCAAGAGTCAGGAACGGTACAGTGGTGGTCTTCGTCCCCGGAGCCACCGGGGCAGTAACCACCATCGAGTTCGAGCCGGGCCTGGTGAGGGATATGGGGGAGGCCCTGGAGCGCCTGGCCCCCCGGGATCTGGACTACAGCCACAACCTGAGGTGGGGAGACGGGAACGGCCACTCCCACGTCCGGGCCGCCTTCCTGGGCCCCAGCCTGACCGTGCCCATCGTGGAGGGGGCCCTGACCCTGGGCACCTGGCAGCAGATCGTCTTCCTGGAGCTGGACAATCGGCCCCGGGACCGGCGGGTGGTGCTGCAGGTCATGGGCGAATAAAATTGATTTAAGAATTATAAAATATGTGTCAGCCCGGAATCCCTCCGGGACTGCGCTCTTTGGACTCCTGGACCCCGGGATTTCCCCCGTTACATGCTCTCCAGGGCGGGGATGCCCAGGGTCTCCAGGGTCACCCGCAGGGCGTTTCGGCCGGCGTTGACCAGGGCCAGACGGGACGCCCGGAGGGCAGGCTCCACCTCCAGCACCGGGCTGAAGCGGTAGAACTGGTTGAAGCTCTCCGCCAGCTCCCGGGCATAGTTGGCCAGCTGGTGGGGCTTGAGCTCCCTGGCCGAGCGGTCCACCACCAGGTCGAACTCGGCGATCTTCTTGATCAGGGCCACCTCGTTTTCGTCCTGCAGCAGCTCCGGATCGAAGCTCCCCTGCATTCCGGCCTTGCGAAGGATGCTGCAGGCCCGGGCGTGGGAGTACTGGATGAAGGGAGCGCTGAGCTTCTCGAAGTCCAGGGCGTTCTTCCAGTCGAAGGTGGTGGCCTTCTCCGGGGAGACCTTGATTATGTCGTAGCGGACTGCCCCCAGGGCCACCTGACGGGCCACGTCCCGGCGAAACTCCTCGCCCTCCTCCGGCCGGCGGGTGGTGACCTCCTCGAATGCCTGCTTCTCCACCTCGTCCAGCAGCTCGTCGGCGGAGATGAACTTCCCCTTCCTGGTGCTCATGGAGCCGTCAGGCAGGGAGACGAACTCGAATATGACCACCTCAGGCTCTCGAACTCCTAGAAGCCCAAGAGCAGTCCGCAGCTGGCTGGAGATGAGCTTGTGGTCTGCTCCCAGGATGTCCACCACCCGGTCGCAGTGCTGGGCCTTCCAGCGGTGGTAGGCCAGGTCCCTGGTGATGTACAGCGACGTCCCGTCGGCTCTCTTTAGGACCATCTTCTTCTCAAATCCATATCCGCTGAGGTCCAGCTGGAAGGCTCCGTCCTCCCACTGGGTGAGGCCGGTATTCTCCAGCCTTTGCAGGATGTCCGCCATCTCCCCGCTGACCGCGTACTCGCTCTCCCAGTGATAGGCGTCGTGGGAGATGTTGAGCCTCCTCAGGGTCTCCTCGATTCCGGAGATGGCGTAGTCGACGGCGCTCTTCACCTTGGCCGCCACCTCCTGGTCTTTGCCCTCGTACCTCTCGATCAGGATGTCGATCTCCCGCTTCAGCTCAGGATCGGCGTTGAGGGCCCGGTTGGCCTCGATGTACACCCTGGCTATGGCGTGGTCGGGCTTGGAGCTGTCCAGGCCGTAGCGGTCCTTCCCCCAGACCACGATGGCGATCTGGCGGCCCATGTCGTTGACGTAGTACTGGGTCTCCACGTCGCTTCCCGCCCGCTTCAGCACCCGGGCGATGGTGTCGCCGATGACCGAGTTTCTGATGTGGCCCACGTGCAGGGGGCCGTTGGGATTGGCCGAGGTGTGCTCCACGATCGCCCGGTCGGTCAATCTCCCGGTCCAGCATTCCTGGCCCTGGGCCTGGACCACCACGGAGTTCAGAAATTTGCGGTTGACAAAGAAGTTCAGATACGGTCCCGCAAGCTCGATTTGGTCCACCAGGCCGCCGGGGCCAGGGGTCATGGACCGGTGAAGCTCCTCGGCGATGGCTTTGGGGCTTCTCCTGAGGACCGGGGCCAGCCGGAAGGCCACGGAGGAGGCGACGTCGGCGTGGGGGCTGATCTCGAGCTGTAACCTGTTCGACCCGTTCTCCGGCAGCTCAAACCTGCATTGATCGATGGCGCCTAGAAGCAGCGTCTCGACCTCGCTCATGAAATCAAGAAACATGACAACACCAGTGTATCCAACAGGTTTTCTGCCAGGCTGCTATTTCAATATAAGCGTTCCTACGGCGGCGAAATGTACGGACGCCGCCCGTGGACGCCCAATTACAGGACCTGTACTATGGCCGCGCATTTTGGATGAGGCGCTGTTGGCCGCCGTCATGCCGCCAGGGTCCTTGGCCGCGGATCAGCGATGCGCCAAGCCGCATTTGTCCCTGAAATCCAGCTGTCCACCAATAATTGCCCGCTGGAGAACCGGGGGAGGGAAAGGCCCCATCCAGGTAAAATATAATACTCTTGATGAACCAGAGATTATCCAGGGATTTATATGAGGATCTCGAGCATTTTGATATTAATCCTGTTCCTGTGTCTGCCCGCCCTGGCCCAGGCAGCAGACTCCCAGGTGGAGGCCACCACGGCCATAAGCCTGCCTGTAGATTCAGTGACCATTTATCCTGACGGCCTGGTCTTCGTGAGGAGGGCAGGCGATATGGAGGTAACCGAGGGCCTCCACGACTTCGTGATCGACCTTCCCAGCGGGGCCAGCGAGGAGACGGTTCTCTTCCTGGTGACCAACGCCACGGTCAAGCAGGTGGTCTACGAGAGCCTGCCTCTCTACACCATGAACTTCCTGACCACCGGCCCGCAGTACTTCATGCTCAGCTACCTGATGTACGACGCCGGCGCCTGGAGCCCCCGCTACTACCTGCACCTGCTCAACGACTCCATGATCGTCTCCGCCAACGCCATTGTCAGACGCGACCTGGGGGATGACCTTAAAGACGTGCGTCTGAAGCTGGTGGCCGGCCCAAGCCAGGAGATAATGAAAGAATACGCCTATGCCGAGGCCGCCCCGGCCATGGCCGCCCGGGCCCCTGCTGAGCCCCAGTTTGAGGCCGACTTCATGCCCTCCTCCTCCGGCCGGACCACCGGCGAGCTGGAGACGCTATTCGTCTTCGAGCTGGAGAACCGGACCGACCTGAAGGACGGAAAGACCCTCGGCCTGCCCCTCTTCGAGGAAGAGGTGCCCATGAAGAGGGTCTACACCTGGGACGCCTACTTTGATGAAGAGGGACCGATGATCCAGGAGCTCCGGTTGAACAACACCGGAAAGCTGCCCTGGCCCCAGGGTGGAGCTCTGCTCTACAGGGATGGAGACTACGTGACCAAGCTGGACATATCCTACACTCCGGCAGGGGCCAACGCCAGCCTGGAGGTGGGCAAGTCCTCTGATCTGGAGGTCTCCAAGACCCTGACGGACTACAACATAACCGAGAAGATCGTGGCCCTGGACGACAACTTGACCCGCAACGTCAAGGTGACCACGGAGAACTGGACCTACACCCTGAAGGTCAAGTCCAATACGGACAGGACGGTGGAGGTGGAGGTATCCGACTCCCGCCCCATGGAGTCCGAGCTGATAGCGGTCTCCCCCGAGCCCTCTGAGGTCGAGGCCACCAGCCTGAAGTGGGAGCTGTCCCTGGAGCCCAGAAAAGAGGTGAAGATCGAGTACACCTACCGCGTGGAGAGCACGGAAAGGCTGGATGTGCAGAATTGAGCCAAAAGGTCTGAAGAGAGGCGGATCTGACAGAACGGCCCATCTGAAAGGACGGCGCATCCAGCGGACGATGCACCTGTTGGAAGGCGAATCTCAAGGATTTAGGCGAATCTGAAGGATAGGCCGCAACCTGACCGGCGGCTGAGCCGGAGAATTAGGCGAAACCGAAAATGCCCCGGGGGATGCCGACGGGGCATCCCTCTGCTCTTTTTTATCAAATCCCTCTGTCCAGCGGGATGGAGATTGAATTGTTCTTTGCTCCCCGGTCAACTCTGCCGCCGGCCGTCCATATTGCCGAAAACCTGATAGGTCGGACCTACTCGATCATCACCTTCTGCTTGATCTGCACCACCAGCTTGGGCAAGCGGACCTCCAGGACGCCGTTTTCGTATCTGGCCTTGACCTGCTCCGGCTTTATCTCCACCGGGAGCTTCAGGGTGCGCTTCATCACCGCTGGTCGCTCCTGGCGCAGGTACTTGCCCTCCCGGCCCGTGGACGGGGCCTCCACAAACAGGGAGTCCTCGGTGGCCCTCAGGTCGATCTTCTCCTTCTCCGTCCCGGGAAGGTTGATGATGACCACCAGCTCTTCTTCCGTATCCATCACGTCAGCAGTCGGAATATTGTAGTCTCGATCCATATCGATCTCCTCTCCCACCAGTTTCTTTGCCATCTCTCGGGCTTTGCCCGACCGTCTCATGGCCTCAATCACAGCCCGACCCACCACCCTCTCAGCGGTCTCCTCGATCCGGGCCTCGTTCCTGGTCATGGTCGAGGTGTGGGACCTGAGAGGATATAACTCTGCTTGGACCGAAAGCTCTGCCTGGACCGGGCCATTGACCCGGGGCCATTTCTCCAGGCCCCCCCGTCTCCCGGGCTCATGAGCCGGACAGGCCGGCACCGGGCAGGTTCTTGCCGTATCCCGGCTGCACCGCCAGATCGCCGTCGTAGACCACCCGGCCCCTCACCAGGGTCATCCGGGGGAATATGCCCCGCCGCCCCTCGTAGGGGGTCCAGTCAGCCCTGCTGTGCAGCCTGTCCGCCCGGATGATCCTCTGCTCCCGGGTGTCGATCAGCACCAGGTCGGCATCCATGCCCAGGTCGATGCGGCCTTTGGACCTCAGCCCCAGGAGCCTGGCCGGCCCGGCACAGAGGGCGTCCACCAGCCGGTCCAGAGTGAGCAGGTTGCCCTTGACCGCCCCCAGCATCAGGGGAAGCAATGTCTCCACCCCGGGAACGCCAGGCGGCGCCTCCCAGATCTCCCCTTTCTTCTCCTCCGGAAGGTGGGGGGCGTGGTCCGAGGCCAGCACCTGGACGTCGCCCTTTCTGAGCCCCTCCCACAGGGCCCCGGTGTCCCGGCTGTCGCGAAGCGGCGGGTTCATCTTGAGAAAAGAGCCCCACTTGCGGTAGTCCCGCCGGTCGAAGAACAGGTGGTGGGGGGCCACCTCGCAGGTGACCGCCCTCCCCGTTCCCCGGGCCTCCCGGATCAGGTCCAGCCCTTCCGCCGTGCTGAGGTGGCAGATGTGGACCCTCTCCGCCGCCGAAAGGACCGTCCTTATCGCCCCGGCCTCCACCGGCCCGGGACGGGCCCGGGAGTAGGCGTCGGCCTCCATCTCCCCTGCCACCTGGGCCGTGAACCGGGAGATCAGATCTCCGTCCTCGGCGTGGACGGTGGGGAGCAGGCCTGCCTGCAAGACCTCCTGCAGCACCTCTCTTTGCCGGCCTTCGTCCATCTCGTAGGTGAATATCTCCCCGATGGCCAGGGCTCCGGCCTTCTTCAGGTCGGAGATGTTCCCCGGGCCGCCGTTAAGCCCGAAGTCCACCACCGAGCGCCGGCTGGCCAGCTCCAGCTTGAGCCGGTAGGAGCTGGAATCCAGGGTCCGGGGATCGGTGTTGGGCTGGTCCACCACCGTGGTGACCCCTCCGGCGGCGGCAGAGGTGGACCCGGTCAGCCAGTCTTCCTTGTAGTTGGCCCCCGGGTCCCGGAAATGGACGTGGATGTCGATGGCCCCGGGGAGGACCAGCAGGCCCCTGGCGTCCAGGGTCTCTTCCGCCTGGTGAGACCCTCCCAGGGCCGCTATCCGGCCGTTCCTGATCCACAGGTCGAAGGGCTGGAGTCGTCCCTGGGTGTAGACCCTGCCGTTTCTGATCAGCAGATCCATTCGATCAGAGCTTATATCCAAACCTCCTCAGCAGGCTGCGCCGCTCGGAGACGTCCTGCTCCCCCTCGACCCCCAGAGGCATGGAGCCGTCGATGACCCCCATGATGCCCCGGCCCTGCCCGGTCTGTGCCACGACCACCTGCACCGGATTGGCCGTGGCGCAGAATATCCCGCAGACCTCCTGCACGGCCTTGATGGCGTTCAGGACGTTGATGGGAAAGGCGTCTTTCATGAGCACCACGAAGGTGTGGCCGCAGGCCAGGGCCAGGGAATTGTTCCTGGCCGCCTCCTTCAGCGCCGGGTCGTTTCCCTCCAGCCTGACCAGACATGGCCCGCTGGCCTCGGAGAAGGCCAGGCCGAATTTGGCCCCGGGAGCAGTCCCGGCTATGGCCTCGTACAGGTCCTCAGCCGTCTTTATGAAATGACTCTGTCCCACGATGATGTTTGAGCCCTCTGGTATTTCCAGCTCTACCACTTTCAGATCCATTTCCATCACTTGGATAAAATTAGGTCCTGCGGGGAACTTATAGTTGATGCCGGCTCCCCTGCCCTTCCGCTGCCCGTCCTGCTTCTGCCAGCCCTGCCTCTGCTCGCCGGCGCCAGGGGGTGGGACGCGCCCATCAGGAGGGCAGGCGGATTTTTTTTGGATTTTTTTCGTCCCTGGAACAACTTTTATCTCATCTGCAATTAAAAGAAGATTGGTATCATGAGGAAGATCGAATACTGCCCCATAAGCATGAAAAAGCTGCTGACCAAGATGAAGGACACCAGCGAGCTGATGGTGGACCTGGGATACTCCGCGGTCCTCTACGACGACCAGGACCTGGCCATGGAGGTCCTGCGCCTGGAGGACAAGATGGACGTCTACGACTACCACGCCCAGATCTCGGCCATGCTTGCCGCCAGGAGCGTGGAGGACGCCGAGAGCCTGTCAGGCATCCTGCAGATCGCCTCTGCCGCGGAGAACATCTCAAACGCCGCCGGGGACATAGCCAAGATAGTCCTCTTCACCAAGGGGATACCCTACGAACTCAAAAAGGACCTGCGACTGGCCGATGAGACCGTCACCCGCAACGTGGTCCGTCCCAAAGCCAAGGTGGTGGGCAAGAGCCTGGCCGATCTCAAGTTCGAGATCGAGACCGGAATGAGGGTGATAGCCATCCGCCGGGGGGAGAGCTGGATCTACGATCCCGATCCGGAGACTGTGCTGAAGGTGGAGGACATTGTCTTTGCCCGGGGCCACGACGAAGGGCTGCCCCTCCTGGCGGAGATGATCACCGGCGAGCCCTTCGCCCACCGGGTGGAGGAGGCCAGCGGCGTGGAGGCCGACCTGGCCAAGGCGGTGGATATCATCGTGGAGATGAAGAACCGCTCGGAGCTGGCCGTGGGTCTGGCCTACATGGCCGTGCTCTTCGAGAACAAGGACGTGGCCCAGGAGGTGGACCAGATCGAAGGAGAGATTGACGCCATGAGGGCAGTCCTGCAGCGGTGGGTGCTGGAGGCGGCCAAGCACGTGGAGGAGGTGGAGATCCTGCGCGGCCTGCTGATACTCTCCGCGTCCACCGAGACCATAAGCGATGCCGCATTGAAGATCTCGAACGTGGTCCTGCGAGACGTGGAGCCCCACCCCATCCTGGCCATGGCCATCCGGGAGTCGGACGAGATCATCACCCGGGTGGAGATCGGGGCCGGGGCGGAAATGGACGGCAAGAGCCTCAAGGACCTGGAGCTGGAGACGGAGACCGGCATGTACGTCCTGGCCATAAAGAGGGGAGGACGCTGGACCTACAACCCCCGAAGCAAGACCACCCTGGAGGCGGGAGACCTGCTCTTCGCCCGGGGCTCCCGGGGAGGAGAGGAGCTCTTGCAGGAGATGAGCCTTCCACACCGGATAAATTCCAAACTTTAAGGGTGGCCATCAGAAACGAAAAATCGAGAGGCATCAGGCCATCGGGCTGGCCGGGTCTTCCCCCATGGAGCCCAAGTGCCACCCCGCGCCCCCATACTGCACCTGGCGCCCCACCTCTATGTCCATCCTCCATGCCGCGCCGGCATCGGATGCCTGTATCCCTTTCTCTCGTCCTGCCTTTGTATCCTGGTCCCGGGAACTCCGGGGCCCGCAGTTTACCGTTTTCCCGCAGTTCACCGGGACCGGGGTCTTTTCGCCTTGCTGATGAGGATCAGGGCGGAGGTGATGTAGTAGGTGGACATGAATATCAGGGCCCCCAGCAACGCCTCGGAGAGGGCTTCTGAAGAGCTCATGCCCTTTGCGAAAAAGATAAACAGGTCGTAGGCGGCGAAGAAGACCGCGCCGGCAAGTACCGCCTGGTAGAAGAGCCCCATCCGTCTAAATCGAATGAGAGCGCTGGCTTTGGAAGTCATCGCAGATACTCCCAGTCATCCTCTTTAAATAGATTCTTGCCGGTCCGGCTCAGGTACAGCCGGGCCCACCACACGGCGGAGAGTGGTGAGAGGACGGCTACGCTTATAATGCCGTTTATCGCTGACCAGGCGCTGGCAAAGCTGGAGGTGGGGGACAGCTGGCCGGGTATGCTCAGAGCCATGGACAGGGCTATTATTATTAGCCATATTATGAAAACGTCGAACTTGTTGTCCCAGAAGAATCTGATGCTGACTCCGATGGCCCTGGTCGCCCCCAGGTCGTCGATGACCAGGGCATAGTAGACCAGAGCCGTGACCAGGGACAGGATCAGGGAGAAGAGGATCATCAGGGAGACCAGGGCCAGGACGAAGGCTGCCATCTGGGGCTGCTGGAAAATTTCCTGGGGATTGGCCAGCAAGCCCGGGTCTATCTGAAGCGAGGTGCCCATGAGGACGGCCGTCGCCGCCAGCAGCAGCAGCAGTCCGGCAATCACCATCAGGCCGATGATGACCGAGGCGGCGAACATGCGCAGGCAGTAGCGCCGCCCGCTGCTCCACATGGTGGATAGCGAGGTGGTGGACTCCTGATTGGCCTGGCTGGCCATGCCCACCGCCCCGGCAGTGAAGAAGGAGCTGACCAGGCCCGCGGCCAGCAAAGACAGGACGCCCACCAGTGCCAGGGGGACGATGTTCTCCAAAAGAGCCGCCTGCAGCTCAGTCTCCGATAGCTGCTCCAGATTCACAGTTCCCACCAGATAGATGACCGCCAGCAAAGTGGGGGCCAGGGCCAGCAGCAGCGCCAGACCGGCGAGCAGAAAAGGCATGGCCAGAGATAGATTGTTCCTCCAAATCCGGAAGCCCTTCCCTATCAGAGTGCCCAGGTCTTCGTACATGGGAAACCAGTTACTGCGAAAGGAGGATAATAATCTTGGGTTGCTGGCGCATCATTCTTGCCCCCTTTGATTCTGTGGCACCCCGTTCCTTTCACCCCGTTCCTTCACGGTTCATCCCCTTTCATCCCGGCAGGGGCACTGGTCGCGGAGACGGCCGTGATTCAAACCAGCCCCTTCCAGATCATGTCCCCCACGTGATGCAGCGACTTGACCGCCTTGCCCTCGCCCTTCATCTCCGTCCCCGGAATCAGGGCCCGCCCTATGGCCAGCGGCTTTCTGTGCCGCTCTTCCGCCACCACCACCAGGTCGCCCTCGGCGATATCCGCATCGGCGTAAACTATGCCCGGGCACATCACGTCTGCACCGTTGACTATGAAGCGCACTGCACCGGAGTCCACGATGACCATCCGCTTGCTGGGAGTCAGCTCGATGGCCCCCAGAACGGTGAAGAAGGGGCTTCCATCCACCATCATGAGGAGAGGCTTGCCGTTTACAAAGATCAGGTCGATATCATCATCGGTCTCCGCACGCTCCATGGAGGCATTCTTGAGGGCCGACTGATCCTCCAGCAAAGGAGACATGGTGCCGAGAATGCTTCGAGCTTCGCTCGCCTTGAGGTGGTGTCGGGATTTGATCTTCATGATTTGCCATTTTCCCGATAGATTTAAATATGCAACGAACGAGTCTCGCACAATGCCTTTTGCGGTTATATCCTTGTGGAGAGAGGTTAATGGGTCAGAGACCGCTTGATATTCTGAATGAATCATTGAATGGCCCTGTCATAGTCAAGCTCAAAGACGGGAGAGCCTTCCGGGGAGAGCTGCAGGGCTACGATATTCACATGAACCTTGTGCTAGACAATACGGAAGAGATAGCAGAGGGTGCTGTTGCGCGAAAGATCGGCGCAGTTATCGTGCGCGGAGACAACGTGGTATATATTTCGCCGTGAGGTGCTGTAGATGTCGAAAGGAACTCCTTCGAGGGGAAAGTGTCAGAAGAAATCCCATATCAGGTGTCGCAGATGCGGCAGCATTTCCTTCAACTTCAATAGAAAGGTGTGTGTGGCCTGCGGGTTTGGCACTACTAAGAAGCTAAGAAGCTACAAGTGGATGAGAAAGTCAGGTTACTAGAGGAAGATCCTTGTTGCGCGATGCCTGCGGCGTGATAGGAATCTCCCTGAGAGATCCGTCATCGAGCGTGGCCAAGTCGATATACTATGCGCTACACTCGCTGCAGCATCGTGGCCAGGAAGCAGCAGGCATCTCGGTTCATGATGGGAAGGCCATGCGCACCCACCGTGGGATGGGGCTGGTCTCCGAGGTATTCGATGACGCCCAGATCGCCCTGCTGAGAGGTTCGGTAGGCATAGGCCATGTCCGGTATCCCACAACCGGCGAGTCGTGCATCGAGAACGCCCAGCCGCTCCTGGTTAAGTACAGGGACGGCGGCATAGCGGTTGCCCATAACGGCAACCTGGTCAATACCCGGGCCCTGCGGGAGCAGCTTGAGGCGGCCGGAGACATATTTCACTCCACCTCGGACACCGAGGTAGTGGCCCATCTGTTCGTGAGAGAGCTGCAGAGGCACGACCTGGTGGATGCGGTGCGTGCCCTCACCCGTAAGCTGGTGGGCTCCTATTCTATGGTATTTCTCTACGGCAACACCGTGCTGGCGGTTCGGGACCCTCTGGGAATCAAGCCGCTATGCATAGGCAAGCTGGAGAACGGATTCATGGTGGCCTCGGAGAGCGTGGCCGTGGATACCCTCACCGGTAAGCTGGTCCGGGACGTCAAGCCCGGCGAGCTGGTGGTAATTCGAGAGGGAGAGATAGAGTGTCACGTCTTAAGCCACAACACTCCGGCCCACTGCATCTTCGAGTACATCTACTTCGCCAGGCCTGACAGCATCATGGACGGCAGGCTGGTCTACGACGTGCGGGTAAACATCGGCGGCGTGCTGGCCGAGGAGCACCCGGCGGATGCGGACACCGTGGCCCCCATCCCTGACTCCGGGATCACCCTGGCCGTGGGATACCATCAGCGGTCAGGCATCAGATACCGGGAATGTCTGATGAAAAACCGGTACGTTGGCCGGACCTTCATCATGCCCGACCAGTCCATGAGGGAGACGGCTGTCCGGCTGAAGCTGAACACCATCCGCCCCAACATCGACGGCCACAAGCTGGTCCTGGTGGACGACAGCATCGTCCGGGGCACCACCAGCGTTCGAATAGTGAAGATGGTGAGGGACGCCGGAGCCAAAAGCGTGCACATCCGCATCGGCAGCCCCCCCATCGTCGCCCCCTGCTACCTGGGAATAGACATGGCCAGCCGGGACGAGCTGATCGCCGCCCACAAGACCATCGCCGGGGTGGAGGCGGTACTGGACGCCGATTCCCTGGGCTACGTCAGCCTGGACGGCCTGATCAGGGCCATAGGCATTCCCAAGGAGCATCTGTGCACCGGGTGCCTCACCGGCTACTATCCGGTGGAGATACCGGGAGAGAACTGCAACGTCTCCCAGACCAAGATCACCGAGTATCTCAACGACACATCATGAGTTTTTTTTAAAAAAGAAAAAAATTAAGGCTTGATAGGTTCAAGCCTTCGATTTCAAATCCGGTGGCCTCATCAACATGAAAGCCACGACAAACCCGATGGCCGCCAGAATGATCACCAGTGGGAAGACGTTGATGAAGCTTCCCGTGGTGTCTTTGATGTAGCCCGCCAGAAGCGGTCCCACAAGAGCACCAGCGCCATAGGCCAGGAAGACCACGCCGTAACATCTCGGGTAATCGCCGGTTCCGAAAAAGGTTGCCGTAGATGTCGGTGCGATAGCCAGCCAGCCTCCCAGACAGCCCCAGAGTATGGCGAAAGACAGGACGTAAACCGGGACGGTCTGTATCATATATATCAACAAGGAGGCAACGGCGATCAGGATGAAGGACAGCATGGCCGTATTTCTGGGGTTGAGCTTGTCCGTCAAGGTCCCGAAGACCGGCCTTCCACCGCCGTTGAATATGGCGAAGAATCCCACCAGCATGGTGGCCAGCCCGGCCTCAATATTGACCGCCTGCTTTGCCACATCTGCGGATATGGATATGGCCATCAGGCCTGCCAGACAGCCTATGAAGTAACAGAGCCACAGACCGTAAAAGGATTTGGTGTGAATCATCTGTTCTCGCTTGGCTTCACAGCTCACGGCAGCTCCCGGCTTGGGAGCGGGTGGAGTCCAGCCGGCCGGCTTGTAGCCCGCGGGCGGGAAGGTCAAGGGCATGGCCAGAAGGAAGATTATGATGATGAAGGCGATTCCGAAGATACGGAAGGTGTTCATCACGCCGTAGGCTGCATTCAAAAAGCCTGCGATGTTGGCCGTAAGCAGGGCCGAGAACCCAAAACCAAGAACGGTAAGACCTACAGCCAGTCCACGCTTGTCAGGGAACCATCTGCCGGAGACTGCCACGGGAACTCCGTAGGCGATTCCTACGCCAGCTCCACCAATTACTCCGTACAGCACAGTCAGCATGGGTATGGAGTTGGCGGTGGACGCGGATAGCCAGCCCAGTCCGCACAGAATACCTCCGACCATGGCCACCTTGCGTGGGCCGTATCTCTCTATATATTTCCCTGTTAAGACCATGAAAATGGAGAAGACTGCCAGGAAAATCATGAACGGTAACTGCAAATCGGATGCGGTTATGGTCTGTCCCATTCCCTCCAGATAGGCCTTCAGAGGTGCCTTGAAAACGCTCCACGAGTAAATGCTACCCAAACACAGGTTGATGATCATTCCCAAAATAACAAGCAACCATCGCCCACCTGGCGGTTCTGATACTTGAATATTATCACCCATAGTTCATACTCCCTTTATCAATATTATATTTTACAAACAATACTTATAGTAAATAAATTGCCGATACTCTCCTCAGGGGAATCAATCAGAATTTCTCCCATCCCTCCGCCATCGACGGATAATCCTCAACGGATTATTCGACGAATGGCTCTATTTCTGTTTATCCTATATTTAAAATTGGCGGCAATTAGCTCAATTATACATTAGGATATTGTGCCAATAATTTACTTATAAAAAATAATAAATTAAAATTCTAGTGCTGTAGACATCGATGAGGCAACAATCTCAAGTGGCAATGACATTATATCATACCCCATCAATATAGAAGAATATACCAGTATATACATAATCTTTAATGGCAATCTCTTTTAAGCTGGATGTCCAATGCAGTCTTTCGGTGAAAAGTGGATGCTCAAGAAGAGTCCCAAGACTTCCTGGAACTGTGAAGAGTGTAGCCCCGTGATCTCTCCTTCCGCCTATGTGGACGACGGGGCTAGGGTGATAGGAGACGTTCGCATTGGGGAGAGCGTGTACGTGGCCCCCGGCGCGTCTTTGAGGGCTGACGAGGCCACGCCCATAATCATCGGCGACAAGTGCAACATTCAGGACGGCGCGATCTTTCATGGCCTGAAGGGCAGCTCCATTGAGCTTGGAAGAAAGATCAGCATCGCCCACGGGGCGGTTATTCACGGCCCGCTGCGAATCGGCGACGAGAGCTTCGTGGGCTTCAACTCCGTGGTCCATGCCTCGGTGCTGGGAAAGAAGTGCTTCGTGGGCCACGGGGCCCTGGTCATCGGCGTCACCCTCAAAGACGGCAGCTTCGTCCCCCACGGCGCGGTGATCGACACCCAGGATAAGGCGAACAGCCTGGGACCGGTGCCCGACCAGCTCAAGGGATTCAACGAGGAGGTAGTGGAGGTCAACTGCGAGTTCGCCGCAGGATATCGATAGCAATCGACGGCATTAGCTCCTGCAAAAAGGCGATCCGGCCAGCGGCAATCCTGCTGACGGCAGCATAAAAGCCAGTGGCCAGAGAAAGCCCTCCCGGCCTTTTTTTCCCGGTGTCTCTTTCCAGGCGACTTTTTCCCGGGGCACCTTTATCCGGGACTTTTGCCCGGCCGGGGATAGGCCTCCCATCATCTGAAATCGCCGGAAAGGCGGAGAAGACATATATACATCTCCGGAGAAGGCCCTCTGTTCAGGTGAATTTTGATGGCCAAGATCAAAGCAGGCGTCCTAGGCGCCACCGGCGCTGTCGGGCAGCGATTCATAGAAGGTCTTAGCGACCACCCGTGGTTTGAGTTGACCAGCCTCGCCGCTTCATCCCGGAGCGCGGGCAAGAAATACTGCGATGCCGCCAGATGGAGGCTGGAGACAGAGATGCCAAAGGACCTCGGCGATATGACCGTGGTCAACGTCGACCCCAGTGAAGTGGACGCAGACGTGGTCTTCTCCGCCCTTCCCTCCGACGAGGCCCAGAGGGTGGAGGCTGAGTTTGCTGCAGCCGGTTTTGTGGTTGCCAGCAACGCCGCCGCCAACAGGATGAAGCCGGATATCCCGCTCATGATACCGGAGTGCAACAAGGAGCACCTCGATGCCATAAAGAAGCAGCAGGAGAACCGGGGATGGGACGGCTACATCGTGACCAATCCCAACTGCACCACCATTATGTTCACGCTCTCTTTAAAGCCCCTCATGAAGTTCGGAATTGAGTCGGTGCACATCGCCTCCATGCAGGCCGTCTCCGGCGCCGGATACGAGGGCGTCCCCTCCATGGCCATTCTGGGCAACATCATACCCTACATCGGCGGCGAGGAGGAGAAGGTGGAGACCGAGCCCCAGAAGATCCTGGGCACCTTCGACGGAGAGAAGATCGTCAGCGCCGACTTCTCAGTAAGCGCTAGCTGCCACCGGGTTCCGGTCATGGACGGCCATACCGAGGCCATCTGGGTGACCATGAGAGACGACCCCAGCCCGGCGGAGGTTCGCGAGGCCTTCCTGAAGTTCGACCCGGGGCTGGGCGACCTGCCCACCGAGCCCAAGAAGCCCCTGATCGTGAGGGACGAGCCGGACCGGCCCCAGCCCAGGCTGGACCGCAACGCAGGAAGGGGAATGGCCATATCCGTGGGAAGGATAAGGTCCGGAATCCGCTACATCTGCATGGGCCACAACACCGTTCGCGGAGCGGCGGGAGCAAGCATTCTCAATGCTGAGCTCTTGCATCAGAAAGGTCTGCTCTGAATGATAATTGCCTGGGAGGTCACCGGGGCCTGTAACCTGGCCTGCAGCTACTGCCGGGCCTCCGCCACCGGGCTTCCCGACCAGGGGGAGCTCTCCACAAAGGAGGCCCTGGCCTTCCTGGACCAGGTCTCCGTCCTGCAGCCCATGATTATTCTGAGCGGCGGAGAGCCCCTTCTCCGTGGAGATATTTTCAGGCTGGCAAGCCACGCCGCCGCTTCGGGCATCCGGGTCTCCCTGGCCACCAACGGCACTTTTCTAACCCCGAAGATGGCAAAACGGATTTCTGCCTGCGGCATCGCCCGGGTGAGCGTGAGCCTGGATGGGGCCACGGCCGGAATCAACGACGCCACCCGGGGAGAGGGGTCCTTCGATGCCGCCCTTCGGGGCATCTCCTGCCTGAAGGGCAAGGTGGGATTTCAGATCAACATGACCCTGACCAGGAGAAACGAGCATCAGGTCGCTCAGATGCTGGACCTGGCCGAGGAGCTGGGAGCAAAGGCCGTTCATTTCTTCTTTATGGTGCCTACAGGCAGGGGAAGAGACGAGGAGATGATCTCCCCACAGCGGCAGGAGGAGATCCTCTGCGCCATCTCCCGGGAGATGGCGGTTCGAGATCTGGAGATTCAGGTGACCTGCGCCCCTCAGATGGCCAGGATGCAGGCAGAGGATGAGCAGCTGCACAGGGGCCAGAGGGAGGAGAGGGACCGGGGCAGACGGAGAAGCGGAGGCTGCCTGGGCGGGATAGGCTTTGCCTTCGTCTCCCGATCGGGGGATGTCTACCCCTGCGGCTACCTTCCGGCGAAGGCGGGAAACATCAGAGAGCAGAGCTTCCAGGATATATGGGAGGATTCGCCGGTCCTCAAGGCTTTGCGGGAGAGGGAGCTGAAGGGACGCTGCGGCGACTGCGGCTACCGCAAGATATGTGGAGGCTGCCGGGCCCGGGCCTACGCCGCCACCGGGGACTTTCTGGAGTCGGACCCCCTGTGCACCTGGGGAGGCGGAAAATGACCTGCACCGACGAGGTGGACCTGCAAATCCTGGCGGCCGTTCAGGAGTGCTTCCCCCTGGAGAGCAGGCCTTACCTCTGCCTGGCCAGGGAGATCGGCATCCCGGAAGAGGAGATCATGTCCAGAATCGATCGCCTGAAATCCGAGGGGCTGATAAGAAGGATCGGCCCCATCTTGGACCTGCGCCGGCTGGGCAGAAGCGGGGTCCTGGTGGCTCTGAAGGTCCCGGAGGAGGAGGCCGACGGGGTCAGCCTGCTGGTGAACCAGTTCGAGGAGATCTCCCACAACTATCTGAGGCCCAGCCCCTCCGGCTACAACATGTGGTTCACCATATCCGCCGGGGAAGATCGCATCCAGGAGATACTCTCGGAGATCAGGTCCCTGACGGGGAGGCCCCAGCTGGTCCTTCCCACCAGAAGGATATTCAAGATAGGAGTGAAATTTGATATACTATGATGGTAAACGCCAATGGCAGCCAACGTGGGGCCATTTGCGGGCCATGAATTTACGGGATGTGGAAAAATGGGCAAGCCGGTTTTGATGGATTTCTTTGCAGAATGGTGCGGTCCCTGCAGGATGCAGACCCCCATCATGCTTGAGCTGGAGGCTGAGTACGAGGACAGAGCGGAGATCAAGAAGATCGACGTCGACAGGGAGAGCGAGCTGGCCAAGAAGTACAGCATCTTCGTGGTCCCCACCGTCGTCCTGGAGAAGGACGGAAAGGAGGTCAAGAGGTGGATGGGCGTGACCTCCAGGGAAGAGCTGGTCCAGGCCCTTGAAGACGCCCTGAAGTAGCACTTCCGGCGAGAAGGGGGGGTCAATAGTGGGCTGGAACGATCTGGGCATAGTGCCGCTACGCAGGCTGAACGGCCGGGGCAGGCCGGCGCCGCATCTGTCGCTGCAATTCGATTCTCATCTATTCTCCGTGGACACCAGCCGGACCCCCAAGAGCGGCGTTCAGCCCCAGGCTTACCTGATAACCCATGCCCACAGCGATCATTACGGCAAGTCGGCCATGCTCTCGCCCCAGGCGGTGGCCTCCCGGGAGACGGCCAGGGCCCTGGAGATAAGGTACGGCAAACGGTTCATGGGCCGGACTTTCAACGTTGGAGATAAGATCGACGTGGCCGGGGTGGAGGTGAGCACCTACTCCACCAGGCACACCATCGGCTCCGCCGCCTTCGCCTGGGAGAACGAATCCGGCGTTACGACCCTGGTAACCGGGGACGTCAAGGACTACAAGCAGCTGCCCAAATGCGATCTCCTGGTGTCCGAGGGGACCTACGGCGACCCCTGGGACTCTTCCTGCACCTTCGACGACGACCTGACCGGCTTCTGGGACGCCCTGCAGGCCGGCTCGGCCTTCGGAGCCTACGCCTTTGGCAAAGCCCAGCGGGCCGTATCCCTCATCCGGGGAATGGGATACAAGGGAGAGATCGGCATGGACGAGCAGAGCCTGGCCCTGACCAGGGAGCTGATGCCCAGCGCCGGTCCGCTGGCAGACTTCCAGGAGGACGGGGCCGCCACCAGCGTGGTCACTCCCCCCACCCTTCACCGGGTGAAGAGCAACAACAAGTTCGTGCTCACCGGCATGATCTGCCGTTCCTACCCCAAGATCAGGCTCTCCGACCACATGGACTTCCGGGGTTTGATGCGCATGTTCGACCACGTCCAGCCCCAGTCCATAATAGCCTACCATCCGGAAGGCACCAGGACCAAGCTCCTGGCCCATTACCTGAGACAGATGGGCAGAGAGGCTA
>JAAEEW010000085.1 GCA_013415595.1 Methanosarcinales archaeon
CCTGGCTGAGGGGCTCTACCGGCTCGCTGGGAGGCCGGACCACGGTGTTGAGCTGCACCCTGTCCGGGCCTATCTCCTCCACCAGGCTGGCTATCTGAGGAGCCTCGTGGTCGTTGACCCCCTTGACAAGCATCACCTCCAGCCACATCTCCCCGGAGAACTCTCGCCGGAACTGCTTCAGGCCCTCCACGATATCCTCTATCCGAAGTCCGGGAGCGGGGCGGTTGATGGCCTCGAAGGTCTTCTGGGTGGCGGCGTCCAGGGAGGGCAGGACCAGGTCGGCCTCGGCCACCTCGTTTCTGACCTCGGAGCTTCCCAGCAGGCTGCTGTTGGTGATCACCACCACCGGTGCCCCCAGAGACTTTTTGGCCGCCTGGATTATCCGGCCCAGGCCCGAGTGGAGGGTGGGCTCCCCGGAGCCGGCAAAGGTCAGGTAGTCAAAATCGGAGTCCGAGACGGACCGGATCTCCCGCATGACCCTCTCTTCGGGCACGTATCTCTGTCGTTGCACCGTCAGACAGGTGGTGCGGCCTATCTCGCAGTAGTTGCAGTCCATGTTGCAGGTCTTGGGAGGGAGCAGGTCCACCCCCATGGATAAGCCCAGCCTCCGGGATAGGACCGGGCCAAAGAGGTATTCCATCATTCCTACCTGATCGAAAGGTCTTCGGTCAGGAGCTAATCCACCAAGATGCTCCTTATAGGTTTCGCCGTCCTGGGGCCGTCTGTCAGGCCGTCGGGCTTGATCGTGACCGGCTTAACCGCGTCAGACTTGACCGGTCACATAGCCCGGAGGCCGTGGGGAGACCCGAAATTCCCGGGCCAGGGCGAAAAAAGATAAAAGCAGGAATGGCCCAGAGGTGATCTCCATGGATCGTGCTGCGGAACTGGTTTTGAAGCTGAAGAGCAACGACTACTTTGAGAGGCAGAAGGCGGCCTGGGCCCTGGTGGAGCTGGGCGAGGAAGCCCTGGACGGCCTACTGGATGCGCTTAAGACCTGCGAGCACTCCCACGCCCGGTACAAGGCGGCCTGGGCTCTTGGAAAGATCGGCGACCGCCGGGCAGTGGAGCCTCTGTCCCGGAGCATGATCGGCGATCCGGACGAGGCGGTGCGGGAGTGGTGCGCCGCCGCCCTGGATGAGATGGGTAGCACTTCGGCGGTTCCGGCCCTGGTCCAGGCCCTGAGGACCGATTCCCACAAAGAGGTGCGGCTGCGGGCCTCTGCCGCCCTGAGCAGCCTGGGGGCCTCCCGGGCCTTCCGGGAGATCCTGGAGGACGAGAGCCCGCTGGTCCGGGGAATGGCGGTGACCGGGCTATCCAGGCTGAAGTGTCTGGAGGCCCTGGAGGAGGTGGCCTGCCGGCTGGGTGACCAGGACCGGGAGGTCAGGAGGCGGGCTGCGGCCTGTCTGGGGGAGATGGCCCAGGAGTCCTCGGTCAGATATCTGGGGGTGGCGCTGGAGGACGAGGAGCCCCAGGTGCGAGAGCAGGTCCTGCACTCCCTGGCCCGGATCAGAGGGCCGGAGGCCTGCCGGCTGGCAGCCGGGGCCCTGAGGGACCCGGACGAAAGGGTCAGGCTGGCGGCGGTTACTGCTCTGGGGGAGATTGGCCTGGCCGATCCCCTGCAGGCCCTGATTGAGGTCATGCTGGGAGACGACCATGAGGAGATCCGGGCCTGGGCTGCCTGGTCCCTGGGAGAGATCCGAGATCCCCGGGCCGTCGGTCCTCTCAAGGAGGCCTGTGCCAGTGGCCCGGAGCCGGTCAGAAACAAGGCCATGGACTCCCTGCGGGAAGTCTTCGGCCTCCCGCCCTGATAGAACGGGCTGAGGGCGGCTTGAAGGCCGCAGGGGATTATGTAGAGCGCAGATGGAAGCATCACAGAGCGATAGAAGGCGGCGAAATAGAGGCTTAGGCGGCGGCGAAAGAACGGAGAAAGAACGGAAGAACTGAAGGACGGAAGGACGATAGAGCGCCAGAGAGAACTGCCCGTGCCGCTTCGTGAAGTTTTTTAGAGGTTAAGATTCGAAAAAGAGGAGGGAAGAAAAAATGAGCAGGCTGGCCTACCAGGGGCCAAGCCTTATCTCATTTGATCCGGACTGCTCGACGTAGGCCAGGGGCCCTGCCCTCACGTTGATCATTATTCCCTGCTCGTAGCTGTTCCTGTACATGTCCCTGGTCTCGATCAGGTTGTTGGCAGACTGATAGACGGGGGCGTTGCTGCCGCCGGTCATCACTATGCCGGTTATGCCCTGGTTGACCTGGTTGTAGACGCCCATGATGTAGGCGGTGTTGGACATGGTCTGGCTCGGGTCAGCCGGCGGGACGGCGGGGGGAGTGTAGGTGGAGGCAAAGGCGTTGACGCTCTGGTCCAGAGTGTTTCCGTTACCGATTATGGTGCCGGTGTTCCATCCGCTCTGGTAGATCTCCTGGCCAATGGCCCTCTGGTTGATGCTCTGGCCTACGGTGTTGAAGTCCCCGACCACAGCCACGGCGTTGGCTGAAGCCTGGCCGATGGTGTTGCCGGTGGCCCGCTGGTTGATGCCCTGGTTCACATCATTGTTGTTTCCAAATACTACTGCCGCGTTGGCCGCGCTCTGGGTTATGTGGTTTCCGCTGGCGGTCTGGGAAATGCTCTGGTCTACATTATTGTTATTTCCCACCACCACGGCGGCGTTGGAGGCGCTCTGGCTTATGTCGCCGCCGGTGCCGGTCATGGTTATGCTCTGTTTGATTGTGTTACCGCCGTAGTATGCCGATGCTGAGGACATCAGTGCGAACACGACCATCAGCAGGGCTAATGAGTATCTCAATTTCACGTTGTTCACCCCATTTCAGGCGGACCTGGGTATCGAGCTGGACGGAAAAGGTTTTCTGGCCCTCCCGGCCGGCAAGACTGGCGAAATTCCCCAACTCCCCATCCCGCCAAACCCATC
>JAAEEW010000086.1 GCA_013415595.1 Methanosarcinales archaeon
AGTCTCCATGTACTCTTTGATGATCTGCTGAACCCTCCGTTGTGAGACATTTACATCCAGCGCAATATCTTTTGTGGCCACCCCCTGGCGGTTTTGACGAAGGATAAGGTGAACCTTCGTCTTGTTCAATTTCATATCCTGGACTATGTTCCCAGGATTAGAAGAGAGGCGAAATAATTTCGGGACTCTACACTTTTCGGAAGGCAAAATCGATCCTCCTGAAGGATATCTTTTTACATGATTAACTCGAAGATAGGAAGGATTAAGGGTGTTTTAAAGAGGCGATTAGATGAATAAAATAATCCCCCTGTTAATATCTTTCCTGATGATATCCACCCTGTCCGCCCTGGGGCAGAGCCCATTCAATCCCTACGAGGGTGATTATGACTCTACAGATCCATTCGGCCAGGATCCGTATGGTCAGAGCTCTTATTCCGGGAACTACATGGGCACGACAGAGACCACCGGACCGGTGACCTTCTCCACCAATGTGCCGTCGGACGTTCCTCCCCCCACCGCTCCCCAGAGCGCGGCAAGTCTGGGGCTGGAAATTCCGGCAGCGTCCTCCAGTGATCAGGGACAGGCTCCTCCCCAGGGAGAGGCCAGCCAGTTGCTGATGGATGTGGACGAGTCCACATCTCGTTCCCTATCTGTCGACATGCAGATGAACGTTGGCGCCACCCAGGCCGGCGGCGTCTACAAGATGATCATGCCCCCGGGAACCATGGGGCCCAACAGGTTCTATGCCTATCGGGTTCCCACGACCGTGGCCGGCTGCAACCTCTACGGCTACGTTCCTCTCTGGTTGCAGGTGGGAACCACCGGCCAGGTGTGGGGCTATGAGTGGTACCCCAGCGGCTACCTGAACACTCGGTACCTGGGCTATGCCAATCCGGGATGGCACAAGAGATGGTTCCAGGGAGACACTCCTGGCTGGCACATCCTGCAGTACTACTGCAACGGCTGGAGCAACTACCTCTACATCTACGTCCACGGCTGGGGTCCCATGCCTGGACCGGGTCCGTCCCCCAGCCCCTCTCCAGGTCCCTGGCCCGGCCCCTGGCCCCCCTATTCCCCGGGTCCCTGGGGCTAAGAGCCGGGCCTCAGGCAAGTGAATTTGGAAGAGCTGTAATTCGGCTGCAAAATGCTGTAGCCGGAAAAACCGCCAGCCCCTGTCCGGCCCCCGGGCCGCGGCAGGGGCATCGGCCGTTTCGCATAGGGGACAAAAGATAATGGCCCTGGCCAGGTTCCAGGCAAAGGCCCAATTCCCGGTCCGGCAATTCTCACTGATAAAGTCGTTTTGTTCTGCAAGCTTAAATTATTTCGTCTCCGACCATCATCTCTGCTTGCGGCAGGCTTCCAGCGCGTCCAGGTAGATCTGACATGACTCCGGACTGTAGCAGACTGCCAGGATGCTCTTTAGCGACTTGCCTTTCTCCAGGGCCAGGATCATCTCTTGCACCGCTATTCCGGCAGCCCTCCGTGCCGGAAAACCGTAGGCTCCGGTGCTGATAGCCGGGAAGGCCACGCTCTTTATGCCCCTCTCCTCGACCAGGGAGAAGCAGCTCCTGTAGCAGCAGGCCAGCATCTCCTCCTCTCCGCAATCCCCTCCCCGCCAGACCGGCCCCACGGTATGAATCACCCAGGCGGCGGGGAGATCGTATCCTCTGGTTATCCGGGCTTCTCCAGTGGGACATCCTCCCACAGATCGGCACTCTTTCAAAAGCTCCGGCCCGGCTGCCCGGTGGATGGCCCCGTCCACCCCGCCGCCTCCCAGCAGGCTGCTGTTGGCGGCGTTGACCATGGCCTCCACCCTCATTTTGGTGATATCCCCCAGGACCACGCTCAGGCCTGGCGAAATCTTCCATTCCGGGGTCATCTCACCTTTCCAGCCGCCTGGACCTCTTTTCTCTGAGCCAGCCGGTAGCCGCAAACCACCAGCTTGCTGCCGGAAAGGGCCTGGTCCACCCCCGGATCGCCGGTGTCCACCAGCAGATAGGGAAGCTCCCTCAGCTTGTGGGGGGTGGCCACCATTATCAGGTTCTCCGGCCCGGCCCGGCGGACCACCTCGGCGCTTATCTGCTGGCTTCCCCTCCCCAGCACAAATCCCTGGGCCCCGATGGGGCTGACGATGATCCTGGCCTCCGTCTTGCTACCGTCGGCCTGCAGCCAGTCCATCATGGCCAGCAGGTCTTTCTCCGAGGCATCCCGGAGAAGCAGCTCTCCATTGCGGATCACGTCCACACCCAGCAGGGTCTTCTCCAGGCCCAGCATCCCGGCGATGGCGGAAGTGGTGCTCCCCGCCCCCAGGATGTAGACCGAGCCGTCCCTCATGAACTCCCGGGCGAAGGCGGCGATCTCCTCCTTGAACTGCTCCTCGTCGCCTGAGCTGTAGACCCTCTTCCTCTCCTGCACCAGGGCCGGGAAGTAAGGGGTGCGGGCAATGCCGTAAAGGCTGGTCTCCAGCCTGCCCCGGCGGTACAGCTCCTCGTCCACGTCGGCGATCTCCGTCTCCCGGCAGCGAAGCTCCCCCCGCAGGTAGCGCAGGGCCAGCTCGGCCGCCGCCTCCGGGCTGACGGCAAAGACCCCGGAGTGCATCTTCACCCCGGCAGGTATTCCCAGGAGGGGGACGTCCGTCCTGCCCTGGGCCGAGGCTGCGGCGGCCACGTCCCGGGCTGTGCCATCTCCTCCGCAAAAGAGAATCAATTCCGCCCCCTGCTCCAGGAAGGCCGAAACAGCAGCCCCCGTATCCCTGGAGCTGCTGTTCGGGGGAGCCTGATAGGCCACCACATAATGGAGGCCGCACTCCCGGAGCAGATCCTCGCCCATGGACCCGGAGGCGGTGAGAAACAGGGCGTCTGGGCCCTCCCGGGATAGAATTTTCAAAGCTGCAAGGGCTCTCCCCGGGGAGACGGGAGAGGCCCCCAGGGCCCTGGCCCGCTCGACCAGTCCGTCTGTGCCCTTGAGGCCCACCGCTCCACCCATCCCGGCTACTGGATTGACCAGGAATCCCACACTGGGGCTTCTGGAAGGCTCACTCGAACTTGGGCAGCTTGGCAAGGGACTGCTTCACCAGCTCGGCGGGGTACTCATAGTCTACCAGTTGCTTGTCGAAGTAGGCATCGTAGGAGGACAGGTCGAAGTGGCCATGTCCGCTGAGGCTGATGAGGATGGCCTTCTCCTCTCCCGTCTTCTTGCAGCGAACGGCCTCGTCGATGGCCGGCTTGATGGCGTGGGAGGACTCTGGAGCAGGCACGATGCCTTCCGCCCGGGCGAAGACGGTGGCCGCCTCGAACACCTCGTTCTGGTGGAAGGCCATGGCGCTGATCAGGCCGTTGTGGACCAGGTTGCACAGGAGGGGGGCGTCTCCGTGATACCTCAGCCCTCCGGCATGAATCCCCGGCGGGATGAAGTCGTGGCCCAGGGTGTACATCTTCATCAGGGGGGTGAGCTTGGCCGTGTCCCCGAAGTCGTAGGCGTAGATGCCCTTGGTCAGGGTGGGACAGGCAGTGGGCTCACAGGCCACCAACTGCAGGTCCTTTCTGTCCTTGAGCTTGTCCGGGATGAAGGGGAAGCACATTCCCGGGAAGTTGCTGCCGCCGCCCACGCAGCCGAAGATTATGTCCGGGTAATCGTCGACCATCTCGAACTGCTTCCTGACCTCCAAACCTTCAACAGATTGATGGAGAAGGACGTGGTTGAGGACCGACCCCAGGGCGTAGTTGGTGTTGTCGTGGGTGGCCGCATCCTCCACTGCCTCGGAAATGGCGATTCCCAGGCTGCCCGGGGTGTCCGGGTAGTCCTGGTTGATCTTCCGGCCGCAGTTGGTGAGATCGCTGGGGGAGGAGAAGCACTCCGCGCCCCAGACCCGCATCATGCTCCGGCGGTAGGGCTTCTGGTTGAAGCTGGATCGGACCATGTACACCCGGCACTGCAGGCCGTAGATGCAGGTGGCCAGGGCTAGGGCCGACCCCCACTGTCCGGCACCGGTCTCGGTGGCGATTCGCTCGATGCCCTCCTTCATGTTGAAGTAGGCCTGGGGCACGGCGGTGTTGGGCTTGTGGCTGCCGGCGGGGCTGACGCCCTCGTACTTGTAGTATATCCTGGCCGGGGTCCCCAGGGCTTCCTCCAGCCTCTTGGCCCGGAAGAGGGGGGTGGGCCTCCACAGCTTGTAGACCTCCCTCACCTCATCCGGGATGTCTATCCACCGATCGGTGCTGATCTCCTGCCTGATCAGCTCCTTGGCAAAGATGGGCTCCAGATCACTGGGATTCAAGGGCTTTCCTGTGCCGGGATTGAGGGGCGGGTCCAAAGGCGTGGGCAGGTCCGCAGCAACGTTGTACCATCTCTTGGGTATATCCTCTTCGTCCAGCAGTATCTTGATCTTCATAATTATGTCCTCCACCAGTCTTCGATGTCAATAAATGAGCATCACCGGATTGATTTTATCGTTATTTAAATCCTTTGCGTACGACCGGAGGGCCGCTTAATCGGAGAAGATTTATTTATGTTGGCTGTGATGGGGCAGACCATGACTGGTCAAACCCTCTCCGAGAAGATTTTCTCCAGGGCCTCCGGAAAAGAAGCGCACACTGGCGATTTCGTGATGGCCAGAATCGATCGGGCCATGATCCACGACATCACCGGACCTCTGGCGGTTAAGGGATTCTACGAGATCGCTGGCCAGGGAGCCAGGGTGTGGGATCCATCCAGGATCGTCATCCTTTTCGATCACCAGGTTCCCGCCGACAGCCTGAACGCAGCCCAGAACCACCAGATGCTCAGGGCCTTTGCCAGGGAGCAGGGCATTCTCAACTACGACGTATTCTGCGGCGTCTGCCACCAGGTGATGCCGGAGAAGGGGCACGTTCTTCCCGGCCAGCTCATCATCGGCACCGACTCCCACACCTGCACCTACGGAGCGCTGGGGGCCTTTGCCACCGGAGTGGGCTCCACAGATATGGCCTCGGCCTTTGCCACCGGCAAGCTGTGGTTCATGGTTCCCCAGACCCTGCGCCTGCAGGTGGAGGGCCGCCTCCCGGCAATGGTCACCTCCAAGGACGTGGTGCTGCGCATAATCGGGGATATCGGGGCGGACGGGGCCACCTACAAGGCCTGCGAGTTCGCCGGCCCGGCCGTCTCCCGCATGAACGTGGCGGAGCGGATGACCATGACCAACATGGCCATCGAGATGGGCGGCAAAGCCGGCCTGGTGGAGCCAGACCGGGCCACCCTCTCCTATCTGAAGCGCTGGCTGGCCGACGTCGCGTCCATCCTTTGCGGCGACCAGGACGCCGTGGTCGAGGAGAGGCGGTGGAATGTGGACCATCTGGAGCCCCAGATCGCCATGCCCCACCAGGTGGATAACGTAAAGCCCATCAGCCAGGTGCCGCAGACCAAAGTGGACCAGGTATTCCTGGGATCCTGCACCAACGGCCGGTTCGAGGACCTCAAGCTGGCGGCAGAGGTCATGGGCAGCGAGCCCCTGGCCAGGGGGGTGCGCATGATCGTCATCCCGGCCAGCCGGGAGGAGTACCTCAAGGCCCTCCGGGCCGGACTGGTGGAGCAGTTCACCGAGGCCGGAGCCATGGTGGAGTCGGCCTGCTGCGGCCCGTGCATGGGCGGAAGCTTCGGGCTCCTGGGACCGGGCGAGGTCTCCCTGTCCACATCCAACCGCAACTTCGTGGGCCGGCAGGGAAGCCCGAAGGCCTTCGTCTACCTGTGCTCCCCGGCGGTGGCCGGAGCCAGCGCCATCACCGGCCAGATAACCGACCCCCGGGACCTGTGAGTCCCCCACTCAATTTTAGGGATTAGTGACAGATTCCGGGGGCATCTGAGGTGTCGACGGCATGAAGGTGGCCATCAAGCTGGCCTATCTGGGCGGGGCTTACTACGGCTTGCAGCGTCAGCCGGACCTGCCCACGGTGGAGTCCGTGGTCAGGAAGGCCCTGGCCGGAATCGGGGTGATCAACGGCGACTTCTGCTACGCCGGGCGCACCGACCGGGGGGTGAACGCTCTTTGCCAGGTGATCGACTTCTGGATCGACGAGGACCTGGAGCGTCTGGCCGTCCCCCGGGTTCTGAACAGCAGGCTTCCCCGGGACATCTGGGCCTGGGCCTACGCCGTGGCCCCCATCGGCTTTTCTGCCCGCTGGAACGCCACCTGGCGGGAGTACCGCTACCTCCTCTACCATCCCGGCCTGGACCTGGAGGCCATGCGCCGGGCCGGGGAAGAGCTGCTGGGAGTGCACGACTTCCGCAACTTCTCCTCTGCCAAGGAGGATACGGTCCGGGAGGTGCAAAAGCTGGAGGTGCAGGAGAGAGGCGGGCTCTATGTCCTGGACATTCGAGCCAACGGCTTCCTGTGGAACATGGTGCGAAAGATCGCCGGAGCCCTGGAGGCCATAGGCTGCCAGGACCGGGATCCAGGCTGGATCTCAGAGCTGCTCGACCCCCGGATCAACCGCGGAGCTCCGGTGGCTCCCCCGGAAGGCCTGATTCTGATGGACGTGGGATACGATGGGCTGGACTGGAAGGTGGACCTCTACGCCCGGCGGCGTGCGGCCAGGATGCTCTCCCTCCAGGCCAGACGGTGGATGGCTCTGGCCGGCGTCTCTCTGGAGCTGCAGAGGGCCATGTCCGACGAGAACGTGGACGGAGAACTCTACTGTTAAAATAGATCCCGGGAGATGCGAGGTCCCTAAAAATGTGGGTCCCGGAGGGCGTGGCCAGCCCTCCACGGTGCCGGGGGGGAGACACCTGGAAGCGCCGTCTCCGTCCATCCCCACAATCGGCTTTTTAAGAGTATTTTAGAGAATTATCTCTATATCCAGCTCTTCAGCCAGCTCCTTGTAGCGGTTCCTGATGGTGACCTCGGTCACTCCTGCCACGTCCGCTACCTCTCGCTGGGTCCTGCGGTCCCCGCACAGAATGGAGGCGATGTAGATGGCCGCTGCCGCCACGCCGGTGGGGCCCCGGCCGGAGGTAAGCTCCTTCTCCGCCGCCTGCCTCAGAATCTCGATTCCCTTGGCCTGCACCTCTCCCTTGAGGTTCAGCCCGGAACAGAAGCGGGGAATGTAATCGATGGGGCTGGTGGGCATGAGCTTCAGGGCCAGCTCCCGGGAGACGAACCTGTAGGTCCGTCCTATCTCCTTTCTGCTGACTCTGGACACCTCGGCGATCTCGTCCAGGGTTCGGGGCACGTTACACTGCCGGCAGGCCGCGTAGAGCGCGGCGGCAGCCACCCCTTCAATGCTTCGCCCCCTAATCAGGTTCTTGTCCACCGCCTTTCTATAGACCACGGCGGCCGTCTCCCTGACGTTCCTGGAAAGGCCCAGGGCAGAGGCCATGCGGTCCAGCTCGGACAGGGCGAAGGCCAAATTTCGCTCGGTGGCGTTGCTCACTCTGATCCGCCGCTGCCACTTTCGCAGACGGTAGAGCTGAGCCCGGTTCTTGGAAGAGATGGTCTTCCCGTAGGAGTCCCGGTTCCTCCAGTCGATCATGGTGCTGAGGCCCTTGTCGTGGATGGTGTAGGTCATGGGCGCCCCCACCCTGGACCTCTTCATCCTCTGGTCGTGGTCGAAGGCCCTCCACTCCGGACCCTGATCGATGAAGTTCTCGTCGATGACCAGGCCGCAGTCCGCGCATACCAGCTCGGCCCTCTCGTAATCACGAACCAATGTATGGCTCTTGCACTCCGGACACTCTACGGTGAACTTCTCCAGCTCGTCGACTTTTCCTTCTCGCGCTTGAGCTTGATTCTCTCTTTGATCTTCTCTTGCTCAGTGCGCTCAATCTCTCTGATCTTCTCTATCTCTTCCACTTATTATCTCTCCTCGACGCCTCGCCAACGTAGAGCATCTTTCCCACATGACCGGCAGAATCGACTCCTCTGTTGAGCCTGACCACGATATAAGGAGACTTCACCGGCCCGAATACATCGTAGACCTTTCCGATCCTAGACCCGCTCCGGTCGATTACCGGGGAGTTAGCTCTGGGAATACTTTCCCCAGCTCCCCTGACTATCAGTTTTTGCTGAACCACATGAAGCGCGTTGCCTAACCTTTTCAAGGGGTCACCTCTTCTTATACAACACTAACTATACTTAAAGGTTTCGAAAACAATATATCTTATGACTTTTAACCCGCCGCCTAAAAGTTTATCTGCCTTTTCCGGCGATAGTACCTGGATGTTCGACAGATTGCCCACTGTTCCCCGCTCCCAGGAGCTGATCGATCGGGCCTTCCGGCGCGGCTCCCGGGCGGTCAAGCAGTCCGGCGACCAGGATATGATGGTTACCACCTCTGCCCAGATCTTGGCCGATGCCCTGGACAAGATCGTCCACAGCTTTCCCAGCTTCGAGAACCTGCCCCCATTCTACTTCGACCTGGTGGAGGCCCTGGTGGGCGTGGATCGGATGCGACTAAGCCTCTCCCGGATTGGCTGGGCCACCAAGCAGATCCGAACCATCTCCCGGGAGCACCGGGCCCGGCTGAAGGCCGGAGGCGCACCCTCGCCCCGGGGTGGCCAGGGGCGCATGGCCTCCGTCCTCAAATCCATCGACAAAGACCTGGTCTTTCTGTCCGAGGCCCGGGACAAGCTTCGCTCGCTTCCCACGGTGGATCCGGAGCTGCCGACGGTAGTCATTGCCGGCTACCCGAACGTCGGCAAGTCCAGCTTCCTGATCCAGGTGACCGGAGCGCGGCCGGAGGTGGCCAGCTACCCCTTCACCACCCAGGGGATAGTGCTGGGCCATTTGAATAGAGGACACCAGCGTTATCAGGTGGTTGACACCCCGGGGCTTCTGGACCGTCCGTTGGCAGAGAGAAACCGGATCGAGCAGCAGGCGGTAGCTGCCCTCCGTCATCTGAAAGGGGTGGTCCTGTTCATACTGGACCCCAGCGAGCACGCCGGATATCCTTTGCAGGATCAACTGCAGTTGCTGGAAGAGATTAGAAATTGGATGGAACTCCCGGTGGTGGTGGCGGCCAACAAATCTGATCTGGGAGATTATCCACACGCCGACCTGAGCATGTCCACCCTCACCGGAAACGGCGTAGCGAAAGTTCTCGAGGTCTTGCTGGATAAGCTGGATAACTTGACCTCTTCAGATGCCGGTCAGCTGGCCTGACTCAGCACGTAGCGGACCAGATTGGGGGAGATCTTGATCTCCTCGGCGACCTCTTCTGCAATCTCTTCGGCCCCCAGGCCCTGGGAGCTGAGCTGCAGCATTCTGTTATAGGCGTGATCGCTGATGTTATAGTAATCGCTGATGTCTTTTCGGTGGCCCCAAACGTCACCCTCGATGATGGATACCCCCTGCATCTGCAAGAACATCTCGCTGGCCTTGGAGAGGGTCCGCCGGTAGGATGCAGGGAGCTGAATGGCCCTGATCATGGGACAGTTCTCCATAAGGCGGAAGATGTCAATATTAGAGGCTCTAAAGGCCAGGTGGATGATCTTCTCGTTGCTGCTTATCTCGTCAATCTCTTTTTTAGTGCTAACCACCCTGATTTTCACTACGATCACCAGCTTCCATCGTCTTTAAAGAGTAACTTCTTTCAGACATATAAATTTGTTGTTCAAGAGCAAAATTGTTTCAATCAGGCTGAATTTTCAGATGTCAAGAATTTGGCATCCTTCGGCTCTCACCCCGTCGGTCTGGGGCGCCAGCGACCACTCTCCGGCAGCTTGGGGCGTCCAATAGGACCCGGGATCAATGATGAAAAAAAAGCTTGCGGGGCTCTCGTCCCCTGGAGTTGAAATTCTGGCGACGGTTTGGCTCAGCTGGGCCCCTGAATCACGTATTTCACCAGGTTTGGAGAAATATTCGCCATTATGGATACCCTGCGGGCTATCTCATTGGGAGCCATTCCTCCCGCCTGCATCTGGTCGATGATCTCAAAAACGTTCTTCCCGATTTTGAAATATTCATCCAGGTCTTTGCGGTGACCCCATAGATCCCCCTCGATGATGGTTACTCCCTGCATCTCCAGAAACATCCTGCTGGCTTTGGATAATTTCTTACTGTGGGACGCGGGAAGTTGTATGGCCTTTATTTGAGGACAATTCTGAAGAAGCCTAAATATATCAGAATATGAAGCCCTAAATGAAAGGTGTATTATCTCATCTTCGCTGCTCAACCTATCAAGTTCCTGCTTAGAGCTTACTACTCTGATTTTCAAGATTTTTCAACGCTCCTATATCCACTATTCCACTATTTCTCTTAGGATATAACATTATTGTCTGAAGTCATTTTTGCTCGTCATTAGCAATAGTTCTGAGCTTTATACCCACGTCGCGAGGCCCTACTTCGCGAAATATGGAAAAATGGCAGAAAATTGAGCCTTGAAGCTTTTAGGCGCTTACAGCTTGTGGATTTTGAGGACTTGCAGCTCCTCAAAGAAGAATCTCTCCCTGTCCACCACCTGGGCCCCCAGCCCCGCTCTGTCCGCGGCTTCTATTACCCGGGGTATTTCGCAGTGTGATGAGACCAGCAGGAGGGCCCGCCCGCCGGGGGATAGATGTTCTGGCAGGCCTTCCAGGAAGCGGATGATGGTCTCCCTGCCGCTCTCCCCCCCATCCAGGGCGTAGTTGATCCATCCAGGCGACCTCTCCTCCGGGGCGGTGGGGAGATAGGGCGGGTTGAAGACCACCAGGTCATAGCGGGCCCTTATGCCCCGGAACAGGTCCGCTCTTATCGTCTCCAGGCCCAGCGATCTGGCCATCCTGGTCGCGTGGGGGTTGACATCCGTTGCCACCACCAGTCTGGCCTTGAGGGACAGCTCCCGGGATATCAAAGCGCGACCGCATCCGATCTCCAGCACCCTGTCCCCGGGTCCGACCTCCTGCAGGGCTGCCTTCAGCAGGAGTCGCGTATCCTCGGCCGGCGAGTAGATCTGTTCCCGGTCGCTGTGGATGGACGGTTCGAAGGGTTCTATGCGGGGCATCAATGGTCCGCCTGAAACTTGCAGTTCATTTCCATAAAACCTTGGGCTTGAAGAGGTGCGCCGTGAATTTCCCTTTTGAAAATGAAAGAAAAAAGAAGGAGGAAAAGGATGGCTTCACATCATTCCCGGGGGCATCCCCATGCCGGGCATTCCGCCCATTCCACCCATGCCCATGGGCATTCCACCCATGCCGCCCATACCTCCCATGCCACCCATTCCTGGGGGCATTGGCCGGCCACCAGGACCGGTTTCGGTCTTCTTGGAGGCAATGACGTCATCTATTCTGAGGATGAGGATGGAGGCATCGGTGGCCGACTGTATGGCCTGGGTCTTGACCCTCATCGGCTCGACCACTCCCATCTCCCACATGTCCACGATCTCGCCGGTGTAGCCGTTCAGCCCGAAGTTCTTCCCTCCGGCCTCGTGCTTGTTCTTGAGGGCTACCAGCTTGTCGATGGGGGAAAAGCCGGCGTTCTCCGCCAGGGTCTTTGGCACTATGGCCATGGCCTCGGCGAACTTCTCCACAGCCAGTTGCTCCCGGCCCTTCAGGGTGGTCGCGTATTCCTTCAGCCGCAAGTAGAGCTCGGTCTCCGGGGCCCCGCCACCGGCCAGAAGGTTCTGGTCCTCGATGGCCGTCTGCACGGCGTGCATGGCGTCGTCCAGGGCTCTCTCTAGGCCGTCGAGGACCTGCTTGGTCCCCCCGCGCAAGAGCAGGGACATGAAATCGGGATTCTTGCATCCGGATACGAACGTCAGGTGGCCGGCTCCAACCTGCCGGTCTTCCACCAGCTTGGCCTCTCCCAGGTCTTCAGGGGTGAGCACATCCAGGCTGGTGACGATGTTGGCCCCGGTGGCCTTGGAGAGCTTCTTGAGGTCGCTCTTCTTGATGCGACGGTAGGCGATCACTCCTGCCTTGGCCAGGAAGTGCTGAGCCATGTCGTCGATTCCCTTCTGGGTGAAGAC
>JAAEEW010000087.1 GCA_013415595.1 Methanosarcinales archaeon
CATATTCAACACCAGCCCGGACTTCGACGAGGAGCGGACCCGCTACCAGGTGCAGCACATCGCCGGAGCCACCGGGACCAGGTACCGGCCCCCGGCCTGCTCCACCATGGCCACCTACGGCAACTGTCCGGGGGAGGACGCCCGCTGCCGCCGCATCCGCCACCCCCTCAGCTACTACGAGTGGGCCCTTCGAAGCCGCAGCCAGGCCGGGGATTAATCCCTCAGGACCACTTCTCCGCCGTCCTCTTCTCTGGCCGTTCCCGGCAGGTCCAGGGCCTTCAGGGCGGCCAGGAAGGCCTTCACTCCAGGGTCCTCCAGCCGCTCCACCCGCACCAGGAAGTCGATCCGGTCCTCTGCCAGCCCGGCATAGGCCAGCCCCGCCTCCCGGGCCGCCAGCAAAGAGCCGAATCCCAGGTCCGCCCGGCCCAGGGCCACGGCTCTGGCCAGCCCCCGGTGGCTCCTGGCCTGGCCGGTGACCTTCAGGTCCAGGTCCCTGTCCTGCAGGGCCTCTCTCATGGTCCGGCTCATCTCCGCGTCCCTGCTCCAGCCCAGGATGCGGGCCTTTCTTCCAGGTTTCAGCAGGGCCGGGTCCCTGGCCATCAGGCCCAGCTCCCGGCGGTAGCCCCGCACCAGGGCCTCTCCCCTCTCCGGGACCGCCCCGGTTCCTGGGGAAGACAGGCAGGCCAGGTCGGCCAGCCCGTCCTCCAGGAAGGACCGGCCGCGCCGGGACCCGTTGTTGATCAGCCGGACCTGCAGCCCCAGGGAGCCTGCCAGGGTCTCCAGGGCCGGGCAGTCCTCCCCGGCGATCACCAGGTCCGGTCCGGGGGCCCGGCCGAATAGCTGCACCTCCACCGTCTCCCCCCGGTCCAGGTACTCCACTTCTGAAGGCACCTCCACCACCCCGTCTGCCTGGGAGAGGGTGGTTATGGCCCCGCTTCCCTTGTCCACCGGATAGGCCAGATCCCGGATCAGGCCCACGGATACCATCTGGTGGCGGCCCTCGGAGCGGATGGGCCGGGCCAGCCTGGCTCTGACCCGCTCTGCGGACCCATCGGCGCTTCCCAGGGACTGCCGGATGGCCGGGGCGGCAAGCTGTCCGAAGACGGCCAGGGCGCTGGTGGGGTAGCCGGGAAGGCCGAAGACCGGCCTGCCGTTGATCCTGCCAAAGACGGTGGGCTTTCCCGGCTTGAGGTTGATCCCGTGGAAGATCAGCTCTCCTCGCTCCTGCACCACCCGGTAGAGCATGTCTCCCGCCCCGGCGGAGGTCCCGCCGCTGACCAGGATCAGGGAGCACTCTTCGGAGATCTCCTCCATCCTCCGGGCCATGAGCTGGAAGTCGTCGGGAAGGATGCCGTAGACCCTGGCCGCTGCCCCGCACTCCCGGGCGGCGGCGGCCACGGTGTAGGAGTTGATGTCGTAGATCTGGCCGGGTCCCAGCTCCAGGCCGGGAGGGATCAGCTCGTTGCCGGTGGAGGCCACCCCCACGGTCAGCTTCCTCACCCGGACGACGCTATGTCCCACCGCGGCCAGCACCCCCACCTCCCGGGGGCCCAGCACCGATCCCGCCGCCAGGACCGTCTCCCCGCAGAGGATGTCGCTCCCGGCGCGAAGCACGTTCTCCCCCTGGTAGGCCGCCCTTCTGACCATCACCCGGCCTCCGGCGGCCTGTGTGTGCTCCACCATGACCACGGAGTCGGCCCCCGGGGGCATCATGGAGCCGGTGGAGACCTCTGCCGCCTGGCCCGGGGCCACGCTCAGCTCCGGCCGCTGGCCCATGGGCACCAGGCCTGCCAGGTCCAGCTCCACCGGCCGGTCCTCCCTGGCCTGGTAGGTGTCCTCGGCCACCACAGCGTACCCGTCCATGGCCGCCCGGTCATAGCCTGGCACGTCCACACCGGAGACCACCGTCTCCGCCAGCACCCGGCCCAGGGCCTCCTCCAGAGGGACGTCCTCTTCCTCAGCAGGTGGAAGGTTCTGAGAGACCATCCTCCTGGCCTCCTCCAGGGACAGAAGGCTATGAAACTCCTTATGCATGGTCACACTCCTAGGTCGGCCGGCGGATAAAAAAGTTGACCCCCCGGTCGGCGGGGAGCGCAGCCGGGATCGCCGGCCGGTTCCCTGGTCATCGAGTCCGATCTGCCCGGGCCGCCCTCTGCCTCAGCAGGTGGTCGGCCAGCACCAGGGCCATCATGGACTCGGCCACAGGGACCATTCGGGGGGGAATGGTGGGGTCGTGTCTTCCCTTGATCTCGATCTCCACGTTCTCCCCTCCCAGGAGGTCCACCGTCTTCTGCTTCCTGGAGATGGAGGGGGTGGGCTTGACCGAGATGCGGACCACGATGGGGGCGCCGGTAGAGATGCCGCCCAGGATGCCCCCGGCCTGGTTGCTCTGGAATTTTGCATGGCCCTCGACCATGCACAGGGGGTCGTTCATCTGGCTTCCCTTCAGCCTGGAGCACTCCGTACCGGCCCCGATCTCCACGGCCTTGACCGCCCCCAGGCTCATCAGCCCCCTGGCCAGGTCGGCGTCCAGCTTGTCGAAGACCGGCTCGCCCAGGCCCGGCGGAACGCCGACGGCCACCAGCTCCACCACCCCGCCAAGGCTGTCGCCCTCCTTCCTGGCCTTCTCGATCAGCCTCTCCATCCGGACCGCTGCCTCCGGGTCCGGGGTGCGGACGGGATTTGACTCAGCGGTGCTCCGGAGCGTTGCGACCTCCTCCGGGGAGATGCTTCCCTGTCTGGTCCAGCGGGGCACGGAGGCCTCCACCCCTCCCAGCCTGCTCACGTAGCCTGCTATCACCACGCCCTCCCCTTCCAGCAGCTTCCTGGCCACCGCTCCCCCGGCCACCCGGCCGACAGTCTCCCTGGCCGAGGCCCGGCCTCCTCCCCGGTGGTCCCGCACCCCGTACTTGGCCTGGTAGGTCAGGTCGGCGTGGCCCGGCCGGGGCCGGTAGCGCAGCGGAAGGTAGGCGTCGCTGCGGGCGTCCTGGTTTCGGACCAGCATGGAGATGGGCGTCCCGGTGGTCAGGCCCTCGAAGACTCCGCTCAATATCTCCACCCGGTCCGCCTCGCTGCGGGCCGTGGAGACGTCGCTTTGCCCCGGGCGGCGGCGGTCCAGATCCCGCTGAACGTCTTCTTCCGACAGGGACAGCCCGGCCGGGCATCCGTCTACCACCACTCCCATCGCCGGGCCGTGGCTCTCACCCCAGGTGGTTATCCGGAAAAGGGTTCCAAAGGTGTTGCCTGACATCCCCTATACCTCTTCAACTGCAGAAAAGGACTCCCGATGTTAAACCACCTTCGGTGCGAAGCATTCCAGGGACGCGGTCCGTCTGCCCTCCCGCTCCCGGCATCACAAAAATATAATACTATGCAGCTTCATTATTTTATGTGGCGGCCATGGGGAATGACTGCGCTTTGCAGCCCGGTCGGGACATGCAGATCCAGCCCTCCGGCCAGTCGCCTTTGCCCGAGGATGCTCCATGCTGCGAAATAATACTATCATTATTACTAACATCCGGAAGGAGAAGTCGTCGACTGCTCTGTGCTCCATCCCCAGGGCAGCCTCCCCGCGCCTGCTGGCCCTGCTCCTGGCCTTCCTCCTGCTGGCCGGCCTGCCCCCGGCCACCGGGGCAAAGCCTCCCCTGGCCCCCCTGCTCCAGGGCCAGCTCAACCCCCCCGGCTACTTCTCCGACGACTACTACAAGGTCCGCGGGGGCCCGGACCTGCAGGTCAGCATGGAGCGCTCCCGAACCTACCAGGGGGAGATCACCTCTCTCTTCCTGACGGTGGCCAACCGGGGCCGCATCTCCTCCTTCCAGGTGAACGAGGAGCCGGACCCGGCCAGGCGGGACGAGGTCCTGGCGGCAGGGCGGGAGCAGGAGCTGGAGAACCAGAGGACCGTGGCCCAGGACGTATCCGTCCGGCTGGCGGTGGCCAATAAGAGCGCCATGGAGGTGAAGAGGGAGGTGGCCTACGCCGGATCCCTGCGGGAGGGTCAGGTCTCCTCCCGGCTGGAGTACCCCCTGGAGGTCTACCAGAACACCACTCCCGGGGAGTACCTGCTCAGCGCGGTCATGAACTACACCTATCAGCGGGACGTGGCCGTGGTGGCCAAGGAGGAGCGGCCGGAGAACCCGGACATCTACTACTGGCACGACAGCGGCAGCCAGGTGATGCCCCTTAAGCTGACGGTGGAGCGCCACAGCGGGGCGGAGTTCCGGATACTGGGCCTGGAGCCGGCCAACCTGAGGGTGGGCTCCTCGGACAACGTGGTTCGCATCCAGGTGAAGAACGTGGGAGACGACGCCGCCCGGGACCTGGTGGCCCGGCTCAGGCCGGAGAGCGGGCTGTACGTCAGCGTGGACGAGTCCCCCCTTCCCACCCTGGCTCCGGGAGAGGAGGCGGAGCTGATCTACAAGCTGGACGTCTCCCAGGACGCCGTCCCCGGCAAGCTGTACCAGGTCAAGCTGCTCTTCGAGTTCTCCGACAGCTACCGGGACGACCTGACCGACAGCGAGAACGCCTACCTGACCATAGAGGACAGAGGCCTGATCTCCCTCTGGCCGCTGGGACTGATCCTGGCGGCAGCGGCGGCCGTCTTCTTCGTCCGCCGGCACAAAAAGGCGGCCTGAGGACCGCTCAGAGAATGGTCATAGGGAAATGGTCGGAGGGATCCGGATTGAGGGATTCTCCACCGGGCAGTGCTGCAGTCGAAGGATGCTGCTTTGAGGACTCTGCTTTGGCGAAAGACGACGATGGGGGCCGGGCCTTTGACGGCCGGTACGCGGTGGTGGCCGAGGGGCTGCAGAAGAGCTTTGGCCAGCTCCGGGTGCTAAAAGACCTGTCCGTCTCCATTCCCCGGGGCACCACCTACTGCCTTCTGGGCCCCAACGGCTCGGGAAAGACCACCCTCATCCGGGCCATCGTGGGCCTGATCCGCCTGGACGGAGGAAGGATGCAGGTCCTGGGCCAGCCGGTCGGCCAGGTGGGCCGGCTATACCCCCGCATCGGCTACATGACCCAGCACCGGGCCCTCTACCCTGACCTCACCCTGCAGGAGAACATGGAGTTTTTCGCTGGCCTGTACGGCGTGATGGGGCAGAGGAGGGCGGACCGGATATCCGATCTCCTGGAGATGGTGGAGCTGACCGAGCACAGGGACCGGCTGGCCGGCGACCTCAGCGGAGGCATGTACCAGCGACTCTCCCTGGCCTGCACCCTGATCCACGAGCCGGAGCTCCTGCTTCTGGACGAGCCAACGGTAGGCATCGACCCCCTGCTCAGGCAGGCCTTCTGGGAGTACTTCGACGGGCTGGCCGCCGGGGGGGTGACCATCATCATCACCACCCACCTCATGGACGAGGCCGAGCGCTGCCAGGTGGTGGGGTTCATGAGGGGCGGATCGATGCTGGCAGAGAGCAGCCCGGAGGCGCTCAAAAGGCTGGCCGGCCTCTTCACCACCCTCAGGCTGTGGACCGGGGACCTGGAGGGGGACCGGGCCAGGCTGGAGTCCCGGGGCTATGAGGTCCGGGTGGGCGCCGGCCCGGCCCTGGAGGTGGTCCTGCAGTCCCACGACCAGATCAAGGCGGTGCTGGACCAGGTGCAGCCCCTGGACGTCCGGCTGGTGGAGCCCTCCCTGGACCAGGCCTTCCTGAAGCTGGCGGAGGTCAGATGAGGCCTCCATCCTTTTCCGGTCAGAAGGTGGGGGAGCTGCTGGAGTCCAGGTACAACCCCCGGCGTATCCGCGCCGTGGCCCTGCGGGTGGTCCGCCAGCTCAAGAGGGACCCCCGCACCATCGGCCTGATCACCTTCGCCCCCATATTTCTCATGGTCCTCTTCGGCTACGCCCTCTCCGGGGAGATGAGCGGCATTCACCTGGGGGTGGTGGACCACGGCGGCCAGGACGGTCTACGCTCCAGCCTGCAGGGGGAAAAGGACTTCGACCTCCTGTACCTGGGCTCCCAGTCGGACGCACAGAAGCTGATCTCCGATGGGCGGCTGCAGGGGGCGGTGGTGATGGACGGGGGCGCAGTCCGGCTGCTCCTGGACGCCTCCAGCCCCCAGGTCTCGGACCGCATCCAGGCGGCGGTAATCCAGGGGTTGAGGCCCCGGGAGGCGACTGCTGGACAGGTGGATGTTCGCTACGTCTACGGCTACGACCTGGAGATGATGGACTCGGTGGGCCCGGCCGTGCTGGGCCTGGTGGTCTTCTTCTTCACCTTCATCACCACCACCATCTCCTTCCTGAGAGAGCGGACCCAGGGCACCCTGGAGAAGTTCATGGTCTCTCCCCTCTCCCGGACGGAGATGGTCTCCGGCTATCTGCTGGGCTTCTCCCTGTTCACCGTCATTCAGTCCGCTACCACCATGCTGGTGGTGGTCTTCGGCTTCGGGGTGCCCATGAACGGCAGCCCCCTCACCGCCTTCGCCATCATTCTGCTGCTGGGGGCCGGAGCCCTGGTCCTGGGGGCCCTCTTCTCCAACTTCGCCAGCAGCGAGTTCCAGGTGGTGCAGTTCATACCCATCGTCATCCTGCCCCAGGTGGTCCTCTCCGGGGTGTGGTGGCCCCTGCAGTCCATCCCCTCCTTCATCCGGCCCATCTCCTACCTGCTGCCCCTGACCTACTCCAGCGATGCCCTGCGCATGGTCATGCTGAAAGGGGCCACCCTCAGCCAGGTGCTGGTGCCGGACCTGCTTTTCCTGGGAGGATTCTTCCTGGTGATGTTCGCCGCGGCCACGGCCATGCTGCGAAGAGAGGTGGGGTGAACCATTGAAAATTTCCAGGGATAATCAAAAAGGGAAAATAGGATTCTGGGGGAGGAGTCGCCGGCAGTATTCTGCCTTTTCGCTTCCTCAGCCCTTCAGGGCCTGTGCGATAACCGGGGCTACGGATACGCTGCTCACCCCCCGGTCCAGGGTATCGGTGGCAATCACTGCCTCCACCCCGGCCCGGTACAGCTTCAGCACGGCGTTGCCGGTGAGCACCGGGTGCACTGCCGCCAGGTAGACCTTCCTGGCACCCTGCTTATGCAGCAGGGCGATGGCCGTGGCCATGGTCCCACCGGTGGCGATCATGTCGTCGGTGATGACGATGTCCCGGCCCCGGGCGTCGATCTCCTTGGGGGCCATGGAGACCTCGGTCCCGCTGTGGCGGGTCTTCTCCAGGTAGTCGAACTGCACCCCCAGGTGCCTGGCCGCCGTCTCCGCCATCTTCACCGCCCCCTTGTCCGGGGATATTATCACCGGATCGTGCAGATCCATCTCCCGGATCCTGTCCGCCAGCAGGGGGGTGGCGTCCAGGTTCAACGACTGGCAGGCGAAGTGTTCCAGGATGGAGGGGGCGTGAATGTTCACCGTGAAGATCCGGCCATTCTCCAGGAAGGGGCTCACCGCCCAGGCGATGGCCCGGGCGCTCAGGGGCTCTCCGGTCTTGAACTGCTTATCCTGGCGGGCGTAGCCGAAGTAGGGTATCACCAGGGAGACCCGGGAGTGCCGGGCCACGTCCAGGAGCTGCAAAAGGTAGACCAAATCCCGGTCGGTGGGAGTGCTCTGAATTATCACCACGTGGTCGTCCAGGTCGCCAATCACCTGGGTGTAGGCCTCGCCGTCCGGGAAGGCCTTGTACTCGCAAAGTGCCAGCTCCTCATTCATGGCCGCGGCTACCCGCCCAGCCAGGAGCTGGGATGATGGACCTCCAATGATCATCAAAATCACCCGATAACTTTCATCCTCGCTTTAACCGTGGGAATGACCACCGATCCTATGGCTCTGTGGTCCTCTCCCACCTGCAAATCCTTCAAAATATCGAATATGTTCCCGGCTATCATCATGGACTTGATGGGCCGGTCCAGGGCTCCGTCCCTCACCAGGAAGGAGTTCCGGGCCTCCACGGAGAAGTCCCCGGATGTGGGGTTGGCAGTATGGGCTCCGATGACCCCGTTTACCAGCACCCCCTCCCCGGTCTCCGCCAGCAGGTCGCGGGAGTCGGCGGACCGGAGCAAAAGGTTTCGAACCCCAATCCGGGGGACTCCCGAGTACCCGGGCCGAAGGGCATTGCCGGTGCTCTGCACCCCGTCCTTGCCGGCGTAATAAGAATCGTAAAGAAACGTCTTTAGCAGGCCGTCTTCCAGGATGACGTTTCTGCGGGAGGCCACGCCCTCTCCGTCGAACCCGGAGGTGCCCATGCCGCCGGAGAGCAGGCCGTCATCCACCATCTGGACGTCCTCGCCGGCCAGCCTCTCCCCCAGACGTCCGGCCAGGGCCGACCGGCCTTTCTGGACGTTGTCGGCGCATAGAGACGGTATCAGGGTGTTATCCAGAAGCTCGGCGAAGGCCACCGGCTTTAGAAGAACGTCGTAGCTGCCGGTCTCCACCTTTCCCCCTCCCAGAGACCCCCGGGCCATCTCCGCAGCCCGGCGGCCAATTCGGCCCAGATCCTGGAGCAGGCTGCGGGAGTTGTCGAACTCGTATCCCGTGGCCACGTCGTCGCCCCTGGCCACCGTCTCCATGGCCGCCTGGCAGGCCGTCCCCTCCTCCCACAGATCCAGGCCCTGGGAGCTGACCAGTATCTCCCGGGTGTAGCCGCAGGCCACGCCCCCGGAAGCGGGAGCCACGCCGGATACTGCGGCGCAGCCCTCCAGAAGCGCCCGGGCCAGCTCCAGTCCGTCCTGGGGATCTATGGTCATGATGCTCCTGTCCACCGTCCCCTGCACGGCCTCGATCTTCATCGCTGCGGGAAGGCCCTTCCAGTCCGGATCCCTTCCCCGCACCCGGGCCGCCCTGACCGCTCCCTCCGCCGTCTCCTTCAGCCTGGAGAAATCGCTGGTGCTGGAGAAGCCAACCGCGCCCAGGACCACTGCTCTCAGGCCCAGCCCCTGGGTGAAGCCCTGGCTGGCCGTCTCTACCTTCTCCTTGCGCAGGTCCACGTCGATCCCCCTCCAGGATACGCCGTAGACCTCCGCCTCTTCTGCTCCGCTCCTCTCTGCCAGATCCAGCAGCCGGCGGGCTGCCTCCAGCAGATCACCCGATGTACCTGAGATCCTCTTCGCCCCCGCCCTCAAACGGCATCTGGGCCCGCTCCATCTCCTGCAGCTTGCCCACGATCCTCTCCATCTCCTTGGCCCGGTCCTCCAGGGCCTGCATGTCCACCTCGATCTTCAGCGCTGTGGAGAGGACCTTCAGCACTGCGTGGGCCGACTTGGGGTCCACCAGATATCCGCTGGTGGTGCCCATCAGGCAGACGGCATCGATCCCCCGCAGCCTTCCCAGTCCCACCAGAAGGCCGCTCACGCCGATGATCCCGCCGCCGGGCTCGTTCTCATGAAAGACCACTCCGTAGCCCTTCATCTCCTCCACCAGATCCAGGCTGTTGGTGGCTCCCAGGACCTGGGGGTTGTACACGAACTGGCCGGTGCCGTACCCGCCCAGAGTGTAAATCCGCCGGACGGAAAACTCCTCGGCTATGTCCAGAAATATCCCGGTGAGCTCGTAATGGCCCTCGTTGGTGGCGCTCTGGTAGTCTCCCACCAGGATGAGCAGGTCCGGCCGGCCGTCGGAGCCCGGGCAGGCGTAGATCTCGTTTCGCACCTGCTTGACCGTGCCGTCGCCCTGGACCAGGACCTGGGGAGGGAAGTGGGGGGAGTAGATCTCCATGATCTTCTCCGCCTTGAGCTCTTCAATCATGTGCTCTGCCACCAGCTTTCCCACGTGGCCTACCCCGGGAAGCCCCTCGATCATGATGGGGTCCTCCAGGGATACGTCCTTCAATCTGAGAATAGTAGTCTCTCTCATTTCGCCTCCTGGGCCAGAGCGCGGCGATATTTCCCGTATCGATCCTCAGGGGAGTACCTGGCAGGCCTGGTGGTGCCGCTCTGGGCACCACACTTAGGACAGATCTCTTTAAGGGTATAGGCCTTGCAGGCAGAGCACCTGAGGATCTTGGACCTCATGCCTCCCTCAGGAAGGTGCCCTTGCCCCCATGCTGCTCGATGTACTTGATTACCGCCTGGGCGGACTTCCGAAGCGCCGCTTCAGCCAGCTTGTAATCAGGGGCGTTTACCTGTATGCGGTAGCGTGGCGCTCCCACGTACCTCACTTCCATGGTCACGTCCTTGTCCCGCTGCCGCTTGGCCTGCTTTAGGGACTTCTTGATCACCTCAATGCCATCAGGGGCAGGCGAGGTCAGGTCGACGTAACCGGATATCTCCACCGTTGGGATCTTCACGTTGTCCCTGGCCAGGGTATGGATGATCTCCACGTCCTCCGGCAGAAGCCCGGTGTCCAGCAGGGCCTCTGCGCCGCTGACCGCAGCCTCTTCCATGGCCAGGTACAGGCTGGGATAGATTTTCAAGAGGGAGTCCGTCACCCGTTTCAGGTCTTCATCTCTGCCGTCGTAGGCCATCTGCAGCCATTTCCAGGACTTCTGATCGGCCTTCCACTCCTGGATCTTCTCTCGCCTCTGATGCTCGTTGACATCCTTCAGGGAGAGATCTATGTGATGCCTGGATTGATCGACGCTCAAGACCTTGCATACGATCTTCTGTCCTTCGCGCACATGGTCTCGAATATACTTTATCCAGCCGCTGGCCACTTCGGATATGTGAATCAGGCCCTGCCTTGCCTTGTACTCGTCCAGGTTGACAAAGGCCCCAAAGTCCACTACCTGCTCCACGGTGCAAACGACCAGATCGCCGGGCTCAGGCCACCCCTCACGTTGCATTACCATCACTCTAAGACTTCAATTATCTGAGTCTTGATCTCAGCCTTTCCGCCCCTGGGCTCGGCCAGAGTCCTGCCGCAAACCAGGCACTTCACCACAGTGGCAGCCTTGCTGAATATGATCTGCTCATTCTCGCAATCATTACACTTTAGCTTTAGAAAATTGGACAGGGTTATCCCTCCACGAGGTCGAATCTGGATACTCTGAATCCTTTTCTGGGGTGGGCCTTCTTGCAGACGTTGCACCTGTATCTCAGGTTCAGCCTCTTGGTCGGCTTGTCCCCACCGGGTACTTTTGAGAACTTGCCCTGGTTGCCAGTTCCATTGGCCCTGTTCTTCTGCCTGACTATGTGAGTCATGGTAGAGGCCTGGCCCCTTCGCACCCGCTCAACGGTGTGCGTTGTGTGCTTTTTGCAGAACGGGCAGTGAGCTTCAAACTGCTTGGGCATCTTCATTGAACTTCACCTATCATGATCTTATGCGCTAGACTCTTCTTGCACAGGTTCGTCGCATGAACGGACGGGAGCATGACTACGTCCTCCTTCGAGAGGATATACCGCTGACCGTCCACTCCGATAAATGTGGGAACGCTGTCAAGCATCAGTACAGCTTCGTATTCCTGGCTTATATCCTTCCTGCCCGTTAAAGGTTTTTCGGTGGTCGGACGGGCGATATGAGCCAGTATATTCTCCCTACCGCGGGTCATGGATGACAGGATCTGGATATATATTTCTTCCTCTTCAGAGGTCATGCCCCCGGGAGCCTCGGCCTTGGACCCGGAGATGGCCCGTCGAAGCGCTCTCCTGATTATCTTCTTCATCCGCAGGTCTATCAGCTTGATGATGCTTCTTCGGGCGGACTTCAGCTCGTCTTCAATTATCTGAGCCTCCACGCTGAAGTGGTCATTCACCCCGGCCAGCTCGTCCTCCAGGGACGTCAGATAGGTTCCCACCTGGAGGTAGAATCCCTTCTCTAAGGGCAGCAGGTCGGCGGTCTTTCTCTCCCCTCTCAACGCGTTGGCCAGGTCCAGGTCTTCCATAAATATCGACTGATTCTTGAATCTAGAAGTTGCAGCTTTGCGGCTCCTCTGCGGGAGCCCGGACATTTAGAGCGTATCATTGATCTTAACCTTTGCCTATGCCGGCCCTCTGCCCCAGCTCCGCCACCCCCCGGGCCATGAGGAAGACCCCCACGTGGACCGGCACCCGGGCCGGCCCGGCCTCCAGGTCGTAGGACCGCCCCTTCATCTCCACCTGGAAGGGGCGGGAGAGCTCTACATCCACCGGCTCGTCCCCAAAGGCCACCGCGTCCCGTAGGGGGTCGAAGGCCCTCAGCCCGTCCAGGGTGAGGGGGGTCACCCGCAGCCCCGAGCCCCCGTGCAGGCTGTCTGGAAAGCGAATCAGCCTCTTCACGTCGGCGGTGACCGGCTCGTCGGTCTCCCCCCGCAGGTCGTCCAGAAAGGGGGCCAGACGAACGCCCTCCCCCTCCATCTGGCCGATCAGGAGCTTCCACAGCCCGGAGCTGCCCCTGAACAGGTCCAGGTTTCCCTCTTCTATCTTCTCCAGGACCCCGGGGCTCCTCAGGCACTCGTAGAAGGTGGCCGCCTTCTTCTCCCCGATTCCCTTCACCCTGGTCAGCTCGGCCAGGGCGGACTCCTCATCCAGGTCCTGCAGGTAGCGGACGAAGCTGACCATGGACCGGTTTATGCGACTCCCCCAGCCGGGGGCGTCCCTGGACGGGGCCCGCAGGTGGACGGCCCGCTCGATCCCGCAGTCTCCACCCACCGAGGCCTGGGCGAAGAACCGGTCCACGTCCAGCCCCCGGCCGGTCAGGTAATCCACGATCTCCCGCCGGGAGTCGCTGCCCAGAGAGAAGACCCGGGGGTCCCGGACGTGAATGTGATAGCCCCGGCCCCCGGAAAATACCACCTGCACACAGTCCTTCGAAAATCCGAAGTCCTGCAGCAGGAAGTCCAGCAGCTTCATGGTCTCCTGCTTCACGTTCTCCAGCATATCCCGGTAGGACCTGGGGGCTCGCTTCAGGTGGTCGGCGTCCAGGTCGAAGATCAGGTCCGCCCCCTTCCACATCTTCTCCTTCATGGTGGAAGCCCCGGGCCGCTGGTAGTAGGCTGCAGAGTAATAGACGTGGGCGGGAATGGTGCTGCGGATGTAGTCCACCAGCTCCATCCGGCCGGAGAAGCTCTTGTGGCGGCGCATCCCCCCCTGGTCGAAGTGGATGAAGCCCCACTCCCGGGACTCCAGCCCCGGGGGAGCCTCCATGGAGGTGAGCAGGTAGTACTCCCTGAACTTCGACTTGAGGTAGCTGCTGGTGGGGCTGTTCATCCCGGTCACCTCAGTAGACCTCTGGCCTGCGGTCCTGCCAGCAAGTGACCTCCCCCCTGGCCTCGTCCCTCTCCGCCAGGTCCACCTCAGCCAGCAAGACCTCCCGGTCCGATTCGGCGCTGGCCATCACTCTCCCCCGGGGGTCCACCATCATGCTCTGGCCCCCGGCCGACTGGCCGCAGGAGTTGCAGGCCAGGTGGTGGATCTGGTTCTCGATGGCCCGGGCCTTAACCAGGGTGCGCCAGTGATCGAGGCGCACAGCCGGGAACTGGGCCACGGTGACCAGCATCTCCGCCCCGGCGGCACAGAGCTTTCTGGCCACCTCCGGGAAGCGCAGGTCGTAGCAGATCTGGAGGCCCACCATTCCCCGGCCGGTTTGCAGGGGGGCGATGGTCCGGCCTCCCTGGAAGTACTCCCTCTCTCTCCCAAAGGGGTGGACTTTGGCCCGGGTCTGCAGGCCCCCCCTCTCCAGGGCGAAGCCCAGGTTGAGACGGCCGCCCATCATAGAGCCCATGACCAGGCATCCATGATCCTTCACCAGCTCCCGGAAGGGGTCCAGGGAGTGGTAAGGGGGCTCTTCGGGGCCCTGTGGCGAATAGCAAAAGCCGGTCAAGAACAGCTCGGGAAAGATCAGGATCTCCGCCCCCTCCTGCAGGGCAAAGCGGGCCAGGGTCAGGGCCTGCAAAGAGTTGGCCTCTCTCTGGCAGGTCTGGACGTCGAACTGGAGACAGGCCACACGCATAAATTAATTAAGGGGCTTGCAGAGATAAATATATGCTTGGCGGGAACGGCGAATTTCGATGAGCTCTACCGTCTACGTGGAGCAACCTGGCAAGAATTTTAAGGGAGGATCTGCTTGAAGGCCCAACAGGATATCACCAGGGTGGAAATCGGCGATGAGTTTCGAACCTGTCCCCACTGCGGCTACGACCTGGGGTTTCACGTCTCCTTTCTCCGGGAGGGAAAAAGACATCGCATAGTGCTGATCTGCCCCAACTGCGGGTCCAGGTACGACCCCGGCTGGAGGCAGGAGTTCTGAGGCCGGCTTTTGCCGGACCCCCGCCCCCGGGCCACAGCCCCTGGCCAGGCCGTCGTTCTGATGGCCCATCTCCAGTCGTTCATCGGCCGTTTCCGGCAAAAGGTCATCACTTCAGCCGGGATCAGCAGTCAAATTGCCAAATCGGCAGAATACGAGCCCCTATTTTTGTTCAGAAACAGCAGAAAGCGGGATATTTTTGCCATCATCCAGGCCGTCGTCGCCCCGGCCAGGCGGACCGACAATTTCATTTGCGGTTATTCGCACCAGAGTCTCAAATGTCCAGTGATCAGGCAGTAGTCCTCGATGTGGCAGGCACCATGCTCAGAATGTACCGGGTGGCCAACGACCTGCTCCGGGGGAGGCTGCTCACCCAGATCGTGACCGCCGACCTGATAATGGAGAAGAGCGGCCGGGCCCTGGTGGTCCCCCAGATGGACCCGGCAGAGATCATGGCCCGGCCGCCCGACCTTCCCCTGAGCTCCCTGCTGGCGGGCCACGAGGACGGGATAGAGATAAGCTGCTTTAGCACCGAGGTCTCCAGGGAGGAGGCCATAAGCATCATCATGCGCTCCCGGGCCAGGATCGCCGATATTCAAAAGACCCACCGGGCGGTGAAGTCCCGCTGTCCGGAGACCTACCAGACCACCGGCATGATCGTGGACGTTGACGCCCGGGACATTCCCTACATCGTGAGCACCGGGGGGGAGCCCTTTCCCGGCCTCAGTGCCGTGATCCGCAGGCTTCAGATGTCCGGGGTGGAGGTGCACGTGGCCTCCGGAGACAGCATGCGCAGCCTTGTCCACCTGGTGGAGTACGGCATTCATCTGGATCGAATAAATGCGGTGGCTTCTCCCCGGCGTAAGCAAGAAGTGGTGCTCAGGCTGAAGAAAGATCATCGTAGGGTGGTGATGGTGGGAGACGGCCTGAACGATCTTTACGCTCTGCAGGCCGCCGACCTGGGGGTTCTGACCGTTCAGCAGCAGACCAGTCCGCCCCAGAGGCTGGTGGAGGCTGCAGATGTGGTTATTGAGGACATCCGGGACCTTCCCGGCCTGCTGACGGAGCAGTGAACTATCTTCGATCGGCCAGTCTGCGGAATGATGTAGACGCTTCGGGGAAAGCTATATATATTGGAATGTATTTCAAACTAAGTGTCAAATATTTTAAAACTTTTGAAATCAAGGAAATAAGATAGGGGTAAACAGCAAATGTTCGAAGAGCTTTTAGAGCTGTACAAAACAAAAGCGGCTGAATCGGAAAGGAAAATGAAGGAAGAGCAGGCCATGATTGGAATGATCCTGGCAGTGGAGAAAATGTCGGACATGGTGACCTCCAAGCAGAGGGATGTCGAGCTGCTGGGCAGGTTGATCGACCAGGTAGACCGACTGTCCAAGGACGTTGCCGATCTCAAGAGCCAGCTCAAGGCCAGGCAGGGCCGCCCGCCGGTGCAGGTGGCTGTAAAGCCCGCCGGAGAGGGAAGGGCACTGGACAACCACGCCGCATCTCTCATTGAGCTGATGGCCGAGCGGCCGGGCAAGTACACGACCAGCGAGCTGGTGGACATGCTGGGCCTGAACAAGACCACGGTCATAAGCGTCATGAAGCGGGCTGCAGATATGGATCCCAGGCACATCCGGCTGACCCAGGGCAAGAGAAAGAAGCTCAACCTGGCTTACGTTCCGGAAGAAGAGGGCGCCAGCGAGATGGCGGTATCCGATTCCGACACCAAGGACCAGGACCGCATGCGCCTAGAGCTCATGGCCATGACCTGAAAGCCACCGCGTATGCCCGATCGATGGGGGCTCAAGTGTGCGATGGTACAGTTCGTAAATCCACTATGAGTTGAAGGTTGAGACCAGCCGTTCAAGGGCAGAAATTGGCATGAGTGGGACTTGCCAGCTTCTGGCCGCCCCTTAAATTACTGCTGGAGTGCCGGCGATGGGGGACCGTTTAAGGGGCAGTGTTTAGCTCTGCCGGCGTATTGACGCATTTCCTTTCCCACATTTGCGGACGATTGGACTGGCCAATGGCATCCATTCCTATCCGCAGATCTCTAAAGGCTGAGCATGCGCAAAATGGATCTCCGGGCCCTGGCCGCCACCCCGGGCTCGACGGTCACTCTGGGCTGCATGGTTTGCAGGGACCGGCAGACCTTTTCCAGGGTGGTCTTCTTCATGTCCTGGCAGACCGCCTGCCTGCTCAGGGGGAAGAAGGCCTTTCCCGGGTTCTCCTTTTGCAGCCGGTAGAGCATCCCCACCTCGGTGCCGATGATGAACTCGCGAGCCTGGCTGTCCCGGGCATGTCTGGCCATGCCTGAGGTGCTGTAGACCTGGTCCGCCAGGTCCACCACCTCCGGCCGGCACTCGGGATGAACCAGCAGCTCGGCCTGGGGGTGGGCCTCCCGGGCCAGGAGGACGTCTGTGGCCGTGAAGCTGTCGTGGACGTAGCAGAACCCGTTTCCAGGGATTACCTGCTTGTCTGTGTGCCTGGCCACGTAGCTGGCCAGGTTCCGGTCGGGCACGAATATTATCTGGTCCTGAGGCAGGGAGTTTGCCACCTGAATGCCGTTGGCCGAGGTGCAGCAGATATCGCTCTCTGCTTTGATCTCCGCGGTGGAGTTGACATAACAGACCACGGCTGCGTCCGGATATCTGGCCCGCAGGGACCGGACATCGTCGGCTTTGATCATGTGGGCCATGGGACAGCTGGCGCCGGGCTCGGGCAGGAGTATGACCTTGTCCGGGGATAACACCGCCGCCGTCTCGGCCATGAAGTCCACGCCGCAGAAAAGTATCACCTTGCAGTCCTCATTCGCCGCAGCCCGGCTGAGCTCCAGCGAGTCTCCCGAGAGGTCTGCGATATCCTGTACCTCCCCCGGCTGGTAGTTGTGGGCCAGGATCAGGGCGTCCCGTTCTTCTTTCAGCCTCAAGATCTCCTTCTCGAGCATGATAGTCGGGCTTGGTGCACCTGAATCCTTTAAAAGGCTTCTGTACCCCTTCCGGCATCGATGGACAAATTTTATATAGGATGTATCTTTTCATACATCATAGTACACAAATCAACATTATAGGTGATCATTGATGTATTTGCAAAAGATTGTGGAGGGCCGGGACCTGTCGCTGGAAGAGGCGGAGAGCCTCATGGACCAGGTCTTCGACGGCGCCACCGATGCCCAGATAGGGGCACTGCTTATCGGCCTGCGGATGAAGGGTGAGTCGGTATCGGAGATGGCCGGATTTGCCAGGCGGATGAGACGGGCAGCTCTGGGGATCAGGCCCCGGGTTCAGGGCGCGCTGGTGGACACCTGCGGCACCGGCGGCGACGGGGCCAACACCATCAACGTCAGCACCGCCGCGGCCATCGTCACCGCCTCCTGCGGAGTGCCGGTGGCCAAGCACGGCAACTACGCGGTGAGCTCCAAATGCGGATCGGCCAACGTCCTGGAAGAGCTGGGGGTCAACATCTCCCCCGGGCCCGAGGGCGTTTGCCGGTGCATCGAGACCGTGGGCCTGGGCTTCATGCTGGCCCCCCTGTTCCATCCGGCCATGAAGCGGGTGGCCCTCCTGCGCCGGGAGCTGGGTGTGCGCACCGTCTTCAACCTCCTGGGCCCCCTCACCAACCCCGCCGGAGCTGAGGCTCAGCTCATCGGGGTCTACGACCCCCAGCTCTGCGACAGGGTGGCCCAGGTGCTGAAGGTTCTGGGGACGTCCCGGGCAATGGTGGTCCACGGCGGGGGCTTGGACGAGATCACCAACACCGGCAGCACGTCGGTCTCCGAGCTGAAGGAAGGCCAGGTGAGGAGCTACATCCTGCAGCCCCAGGACCTGGGCTACGCCCGGGCCACCAGGACGGACATCGCCGGAGGGACCCCGGAGGAGAACGCCAGGAAGATGGTGGAGATCCTCAAGGGCGAGGGAGGAGCGGGACGGG
>JAAEEW010000088.1 GCA_013415595.1 Methanosarcinales archaeon
ATCGCCGAACTCGACCCCTGGGTCCAGGTCTGCGCCCTGGACTACCGGCCGGAGTATCAAAGAATGGACCTGGTCCGCCCCAGCTTCGGGGAGATGCTGCAGGTGCACCGGGTCCTGCGAAACTCCGGGCTGGAGTCGGTCATCTGCCAGACCTCCCGGGGGCGGATAGGCCCGAGCGGCGAGCTGCTGTGAGGATTCGAACTGCCCGAAAGGGGGTGCCAGGAGTCCGGAGAGATCAGATTGACCACAGGGACCGGAAGGACGCCGGAGAGACCAGAAGGAATAGAGGGATCGGAGGGACCGGGAGGACCAGAGGGACGGGAGGTCTCAAAGGGATCAGAGGGGGCCGGGAGTGGCCCGGCCCTTCACCTGGCTGTGGAGTCCTCCTCCATGATGCCAAAGACGGTTCCCTCGGTATCCTGGCAGAAGGAGTGGTACCCGATTCCCGGAATGGTCATCCGGGGGGTGAGGGCCTTTCCCCCGCACTCCTCGATCCTGGATATGAACTCCTCTACCGAAGGCACCTGAATTGTGTTGACCGTGCTCAGGTGTGGCTCAGCCCGCCACTTTATGGCCCCGTCGATTCCCTGGCCCTCTCCGGTGGAGGCCAGCCAGTAGTCCACCGGGCCCTCCCACTTCTGTATCTTCCAGCCAAATACCCTGGAGTAAAACTGCGCCGCCCTCTCCGGCTGATCGGCATGGATCTCGAAATGCACCACTCTGTTCATGCTCACATCTATGCATTTCTAAGTAGATAGCCCTGGCGAGCTGGATGGGGAGAGCCGACGATGACCGCGGGAGAGCCCGGATCACTCTGCCCGTGCCAAAAGGGGGATGCTCGCTTAAGTGGCCACCGGGCCCAAAGCCTACTTTGCAGATAAGCACTCCCGGACAACCGGGGAGAGCTCATCCCTGACAAAGGCGGCCATTCCTCCTGGATAGTGGACCTCCAGGGCGTCCAGCTCGGCCATCATCCTGGGGCTGATCCCCTCGGGCTTGACATATTTTTTGTACCGATCCTGCTCCTTCTTGTCCCCCTGCCGTCCCGGCACCAGGGGGAGCTTCAGGTCCCCAACCTGCCGGGGAGTGAGCCCCAGCCGCCGGACCTGGATGCCCCGTCCCCCGGGGTCCCTTGCCCCCAGTTGACTTGCCTCCAGTTCCCCTGTCCCCAGTTCTCTTGCCCCCAGTTCTCCTGTCTCAAGCTCCCCTCTCTCCAGGCCGGCTGGACCGCCCACCGCCTGGGCCACCCTCTGTTCGAATTCAAAGCTGTCGATGCTGAGGTCACAGAGGCATAAGATCACGGTTTGCGGAGCACGCCGGGCCAGCAGGGCCAAAATGGCGTCCCTGGAGGGCGTCTTCTCCACCGAGACCAGAGTTATTCCCATCTCCCGGCATACCGGAAGCAGCAGGGGATTCAATGCCGATCGATCCAGCCACAGCTCCAGGCGGCAGCGCCTGGACGCCCCGGGCCGGTGAGGGGGGGATCGGGGCTTTGACTCCCTGCGGTCCGGGATGTGATCAGGGGTGCGGTCCGGGATGCGGCCGGAGATATGGTCGGGCATGTGGTAGGGGAGATGGCTTGGAATGCCGTCCGGACTCCGGCCCCCGGCCACTTCCTCCTCCGGGAGATAGATGTGCTCCCCCGGCACCTCGTCCAGGATGGCCCGGCCGTCCACGTACCCAAACTGCCTGGCCCGGTCCAGCCACTTGAGCAGGCGGGAGCCGTCGCTGACGTGATAGGGCCGGGTCACCCTGATCTCGCCAACAAAGCCGCCGCAGATGGGATAGTCGGATGCCTCCCGGCGGAGAGCATAATAAAACAGGGCCCGGGCGGTGGTCCTGGGCCTGCCGAACTCCCGCAGCACATTGGCTACCCAGCGGGACTTGGTCCGGTCCACCTCAGTCTCCACGAATGCTTCGGTCATTATGCAGGTCAGGTTATTGTGCCGGAGGATATTAATCAATCTCCACCATTGATCGGCCATTTCGCTCCAGCCGCATATCCTGCCCGGGATGGGCGCACAGCCAGAGAGCACCTGCAAATCGTAATTAAAATATTTTACTTCATGAAGTTGCCCAATCCGGCCAATAAACCTTTATAGTATTCTTTTCGACCCTGGTGGAAGGTGATTTCTGTGGAACAAGCAAAAAATGGTGATGTTGTTAAGGTTCATTACACAGGCAAGTTTGAGGACGGTTTGGTCTTCGACACCTCAGAAGGGCGCGAGCCCCTGCAGTTCAAGATAGGCGAGAACACGATCATCCCCGGCTTCGAGCAGTCCATCGTGGGCATGAACGCCGGCGAGGTCAAGACGGTGAAGCTGGCCTCAGAGGATGCCTACGGACCCCATCGAGAGGAACTGGTGATGAAAGTCCCCCAGGAGAAGGTGCCCCCGGAGATGAATCCCAAGATGGGAGACATGCTCCAGGTCCAGCTCTCCAGCGGCCAGGTAAGCTATGCCCTGGTGACCAGCGTCAGCGAGGAGGGAATTGTCCTGGACGTAAATCACCCTCTGGCCGGCAGGGACCTGGTATTTGACATAAAGTTGCTGGAAATCGTTTGAGCCGGACTCCATTGCCCTCTCCTCACGTAGGAGGGGGCATCAACGATTCGGAGGATGCCGCGGATTTTATCGCCGTGCAGATGGGGCTGGCGGCGACGTCCATCTGCAGAAGAGTATTCGATGCCTGAACTGAGCATGCCCGGTGGGATGAGGCAACTGAAGGCATGAATCAATTAAAACTATTTTATTAAAAATTTTAAGCTTGCATCAAGAAAATGAATCAGATCCGGCCCGCTTTCCCAGCCCCCTGGCATAGAGCAAGGGAGGTTCTCAGTAGGAGGAACTGCCAGAGGGCTATTGGGGCGGGTTAGACCGGAGATGAAGGCGATATTCCTGGCCACACCCTCTGGCCAGAGGCTCTGCCTTCCTGGCTTCTGACCATCATAGCCTCATGCCCATCATGGCCATGGCAATGGACACCACCAGCAGCGAAAGGTCCATGATCAGCAAGCCTGTGCAATCCCTGCAAATTCCTTTCATGATTCTCCTCAATTATATTTTATCGATATCTTCAGACCCGGCGAAAATTAAAGGCAAGGATCCCCGGAGGACTGGGGAGGGATTTCCTTGCCATAGACTGTTCATCGTCAACTGCTTCATCAGCGCTGCTTTAGCGCCTGCCGGCCTGCGAGCCGTCGGCAGGACCGTTCATCTGGCCCGGCCCGTTCATCTGACCCTGTCCGTCCATGGGGCACTGATTCATGCCCATCCCGCCGGCCTGGCCCATGCGGCCCTGATTATCCTGGCAGCCCATGGGGCCACACATTCCGTCCCTTCCGCCCATCTTGCCCATGCCAAGCTGGCCGAGGAGTTCCTGCCTCTCCCTCAACTGGGCCAGAGTCAAGCTCTCCATCTGGGTGCGGTGCTGCTCCCTGAGGGCGTCGATCTCCGCCAGGGTCATGTTCTCCATCTCAGCCATCTTCTGCTGCTGAAGCTCCTTAAGCTCGGCTGCAGTCATGCTCTCCAGCTCTTCATTGGTCAGGTCCATCAGCAGGAAGTCCATTCCTCCCCTGAAAAACGGAGCGTCGGAGGTGCCGTTGGTCCTCATCTCCCGCAGCTCGGCCAGAGTCATGTTTGCCATCTCTTCCTCAGTCAGATCCGTGGGACATCCGCCAAAGCCCGTTCCTCTGGAGCCCATGTTGGGCATGGAAAGGGCGGGGACAACCAGAAGGCTGACCACAGCCAGCGTCAATGCCAGTTTTATGTGCTTCATATCGTACATCTCCTTATTCGAGGACGGCCCTGGTGCAACTGTGCATCTCGCCATCCCGATGTACCCAGCTTATAAGGAACGATTGATGAAATTAGGACCGAACGAACTCGAACCAAAACGGTTCAAAAGAGGTATCGACGGTTCCTAAACGGCCATCAATTTGAAATATCTGATCTATTGCTTCAATGAGACACGGTAATTAGCCATTCCCGTTGAATTTCTGGAATAGATCGATTGGGATACGATCGTCAGAAAATTTCCTTTCATAGCAGGATTGGCCGTATTCCAACCTGTATAAATCCGTCAAATTCTGAAAAGACAGCTGAAACCTGCCTGAAGCAGATGGAAGGGCCCCGCGCCCCCATGCCATATCTCCGGCAGCGCTTGGGCCATTGATCCAGCTCTTGCTCCGGCACCCGCTCCGGCCCCCATTCCGGCTCCCGCTCCGATTCCCACTCCGACACCCGATCCGACTCCAGCTCAGACCTGGCCCGGGCAGTCATTCCGGATCGCGGCTTATGCGATAGATGACCCCGGCCAGGCCGTCGGATACCAGCAGGGAGCCGTCGGTCCACACCTCTACGTCCACCGGCCTTCCCCAGGCTGATTCGCCTTGCAGCCACCCCCGGGCGAAGATCTCCTGGCCTGCTGCTGTGCCGTTCTCCAGCTTGACCGCCACCACCCGGTAGCCGATGGGATGCTCCCGGTTCCAGGAGCCGTGCTCGGCGATGAAGATCTGGCCCCGGTAAGGAGAGGGAAACATGGTCCCGCTGTAAAACCTCATACCCAGGGCAGCCACGTGGGGACCGAGGGCCAGGGCTGGCGGGACAAACTGGCCGCAGTCTCTCTGGCCCCCGAACTCCGGATCGGAGATGTTCCCGCCGTGGCAGTAGGGAAATCCGAAGTGCATGCCCTTTTCCGGGGCCAAATTGAGCTCGTCCGGCGGAGTGTCGTCACCCAGCCAGTCCCTCCCGTTGTCGGTGAACCACAGGTGGCCGGTGGACGGGTCCCAGTCGAATCCCACGGTGTTGCGAACGCCCCGGGCAAAGATCTCCAGGTCGCTGCCGTCTGGATTCATGCGGGCAATGGTGGCGTAGATCTCCCCCGGGGGCAGGCAGACGTTGCAGGGAGCCCCTACCGGCACGTAGAGCTTTCCGTCCGGGCCGAAGCGGATGAACTTCCAGCCATGGCTGCGGTCGGAGGGAAATACCCTCACCACTGCCGGGACCATCGATCCTGACCGGTCGCTCAGCCAGGACTCGACCAGGTCGTACCTCAGGATGCGGTCGATCTCCGCCACATAGAGGGAGCCGTTTTGGAAGGCCACGCCGTTGGGGGTGTTGAGGCCCTCTGCCACCACGAATATCTCCGCCGGCTCTGCCCGGCCGTTCCCGTTCAGATCTCTGATGGCATAGACCTTCCCGCCCTGGATGAAGTCCCGGACGAAGGGGGGCCGGGTGCCCACGAAGAGGGTGCCCTCCGGGCTCAGGGTCATGGATCGGGCGTAGGGCAGGTCCTCTGCGAAGACCTGGATGGAAAAGCCGAGTGGAAGAACGATCTTCTCCAGAGGGAGGTCGGCAGCATCCGAAGCACCTGCGGCAGGGGGCGCCGTCAGGACTATCAGGATAGCCAGGGTGGGGAGAGTGGGTAGGGTGGATAGGGTGGATAGGGTGGCCAGCAAGACCTGGATCGAAAAGATCGACTGGACTCGTCCGCCGGGGACCGTCAGCTCTCTGCCGGAATTGCGGCCAGATGATCCGCGAATTCCCGAATTGAGTTTGCCCATGCTAAAAAACCTCCATCAGCCAATCTGCGCGAGCCCGGGAATTCCCAGATTACAATGCCAATCCAGTTATCACCGATTCTATTAACCTCTGTTGATCCCGGCTGGGACTTCATACCAGGAGTACGGACTGGAGATGGGTGAAGCGCCTGGGGAGGGGAGGGCACGGGGGTGGACTGCCTGGAGAGCCCTAACCGGCGGGGGCCGCAGGGCGACTCATATCAACGATCCGCGAAGAAGATTTCTGGAAATTAAAGATTATTAAACGTTCGAAATATGAAATGAATACATATTAACGTTCTGAATCATTATTTTCAGGCATGTAAGTGATTTAGAAGATTTTGGAACATTTAATTGGATAGAATCATCATTCAAAACCTTAAAATTCCATTTTAGGATAACCGGGTAATCACGACAATTGTCGTTCGTTCGAGGTTCGTTCGCTATTTTTCTTATTAATCGTTCAAGCATAGAGGTAGTGTGCACAGCGGCGATACAGGATTATGGTGCTGGACCGATCCGTTTTGCAGCTGTCCTGAGAAGACGGCTGCAATATAGGTGCGAGAGAGTCCCGGGTCGTGAGACAGAAAACCTGCAGCAAGCAGGATTTGAGAATTTCTGTATCCACCGCCCGGGATTCAAATGCGATAAAAAAGGCCATCTAAAATACAGGAGGTCAATGAAAATGAAGAGACTGATTTCGATACTGGCTGCATCGGCCATAATCTGCCTTCTGGCAGGTCCCGCCCTGTCGGCATCGTCTGGCGAGGGCCAGAATAATCTCAGCAAAGCCGGCAACAGCTACGGAAATTGCTATCAGGCCGGCGCCTGCGACCAGACGGGAGGCGGCGGCAACTGTCAGAACGAAGACAACTGTGGGAACGGCGACGGCACCTGTGCCGGGAGAGGAGAAGACTGTGCCAACCGCCTGCAGGGATGTGACGGCTGCGGCGGTAACGGCGACGGAAATGGATGTGGAGATGAAAACGGCTGCGCAAACGGCATCTGTGACGGTAGCGGCCCCAGGGGAAATGCGGGCCGGGGAAACTGCCGCCGCTGAGCTGAATTGCAGGACTGGATGATGAGCTGTAAGATAGGCCTGGAAAACAGGGACCCGGACGATCTTCCCGGTCATAAATCCGGCCATGAGTCCGGCCATGAGTCCGGCCATGAGTCCGGCGTTATTTCTGG
>JAAEEW010000089.1 GCA_013415595.1 Methanosarcinales archaeon
ACATGATCGATACTCCGGGACACGTTGATTTCGGCGGCGACGTCACCAGGGCCATGAGAGCGGTGGACGGAGCCGTTGTGGTTGTAGACGCGGTTGAAGGGGCCATGCCCCAGACGGAGACTGTGCTCCGCCAGGCCATTCGTGAAGGCGTGAGGCCGGTTCTCTTCGTCAACAAAGTAGACCGAATGATCAACGAGCTCAAGGTGACTCCGCAGGAAGCGCAGATCCGCCTGGGCAAGGTCATCGACAACATCAACAAGCTCATCCGGGGCATGAACGAGGAGAAGTACAAGGCTGGGTGGAAGGTCGACGCCGCCAACGGCAGCGTGGCCTTCGGCAGTGCCCTTTACAACTGGGCCATCAGCGTGCCTCAGATGAAGAGCACCGGGATTGGCTTCGACGAGGTCTTCGCCTATTGCCGGGCAGGAAACATGAAGGAGCTGGCCCAGAAGGTTCCTCTCTACGTTGCAGTCAACGACATGGTCATCCGCTTCCTTCCCAGCCCCCTGGAGGCTCAGAAGGAGAGGGTCAAGGTCATCTGGCACGGCGACTGGAGCAGCAAGGTAGGCAAGGCCATGGCGTCCTGCGACCCCAACGGCCCGGTAGCCTTCATGATCACCAAGATAAAGGTCGATCCCCATGCAGGAGAGGTGGCCACTGGCCGTCTGTTCTCCGGCAACCTCACCAGGGGAATGGAGCTTTACATCTCCGGAATTCTCAACACCAACCGCATTCAGCAGACTGGAATTGTCATGGGTGCGGAGAGGGTCGAGGTGGAGAAGGTTCCAGCCGGAAACATCGCCGCAGTCACCGGCCTGAGGGACGCCATAGTGGGGTCCACGGTCTCCAGCGACGCAGACATGGAGCCCTTCGAGGTCATCAAGCACGTCTCCGAGCCGGTCATGACCGTGGCCGTGGAGGCCAAGAACATGCGCGATCTCCCCAAGCTGGTTGAGGTCCTGCGCCAGGTGGCCAAGGAAGACCCCACCCTCCAGGTCAACATCAACGAGGAGACCGGCGAGCACCTGATGGCCGGAATGGGCGAGCTCCACCTGGAGATCGTGGCCTACAGAATTCAGCGTGACAAGGGCGTCGAGCTCAAGACCTCTCCGCCCATCGTGGTTTACAGAGAGTCTGTCCTGGGCAAGGCCGGGCCGGTGGAGGGCAAGTCCCCCAACCACCACAACCGGTTCTACATCGAGATCGAGCCTCTGCCTCCCGCCGTCGTGGAGGCCATAAAGTCCGGCTCTTTCATCATGAAGATGGAAGAGGTGGAGCGCAGGAAGATTCTGATGGATCTGGGCATGGAGAAGGACGAGGCCCGGAACATCACTGGCATAATAGGCACCAACCTCATCATCAACATGACCAAGGGTATTCAGTACCTGAAGGAGACCATGGAGCTGATCCACGAGGGTTTCGACGAAGCCACCAAGAACGGGCCCATCGCCAGGGAGCCGGTCCAGGGCGTAAAAGCCAGGCTCATGGATGTCAAGCTCCACGAGGACGCCATCCACCGTGGTCCGGCCCAGGTCATCCCGGCGGTAAGACAGGCGGTCCAGGCTGGAATCCTCATGGCCAACCCCACTCTGCTGGAGCCCTTCCAGAACGTCTATATCCAGGCTCCCCAGGAGCAGATGGGCGGCGCAATGTCTGAGATCCAGGGCAGGCGGGGCGTAATACTGAGCATGGAGACTGTAGGCGATATGATCGTCATCAAGGCCAAGATGCCGGTCTCCCAGATGTTCGGATTCGCCGGAGCCATAAGGTCGGCCACCGAAGGAAGGGCCATGTGGTCCACGGAGTTCGCTGGCTTCGAGTCCATCCCCAACAACCTCCTTGTGGAGACCGTTCGGGACATCAGGACTCGCAAGGGTCTTAAGTCTGAAATGCCCAAGCCCAGCGATTATCTGAAGGCGTAAACCTCGCCTTCCTTAATTCCTTTGAAAAGGTTTAAACGCAGAAGAGAAATACCTCATAATAAGAGATCAGTTGGAGGAGATGAACTATGGCAGAAGCCAAGCCACACCTCAACCTAGCAGTAATCGGGCACGTTGACCATGGCAAGTCAACGCTCGTCGGCAGGATGATGTATGAAACTGGTGCTGTTGACCAGCACACCATTGATGAGTATAGAAAGGAGGCCTCGTCCAAGGGCAAGTCTACATTCGAGTTCGCATGGGTTATGGACAGCCTCAAGGAAGAGCGCGAGAGAGGCGTGACCATCGACATCGCTCATCAGCGATTCGACACTGATAAGTACTACTTCACCGTAGTGGACTGCCCCGGTCACCGGGACTTCATCAAGAACATGATCACCGGAGCCAGCCAGGCAGATGCCGCCATTCTGGTGGTTGCTGCTCCCGATGGAGTAATGGCCCAGACCAAGGAGCACGTCTTCCTTTCCAGGACCCTGGGAGTGTCTCAGCTCATCATAGCCATCAACAAGATGGACGACACCAAGCCTGCTTACAGCGAGGAGCGGTACAAAGAGGTCAAGGAAGAGGTCAGCAAGCTCCTGAAGATGGTCGGATTCAAGGTAGATGAGATCCCATTCATCCCCGTATCCGCCTTCGAGGGCGACAACCTGACCAAGCTGAGCGACAAGAACACTCCCTGGTACAAGGGCGCCACCATGATCGAGGCCCTCAACAACCTGAAGATGCCCGTCAAGCCCACCACTCTGCCTCTGCGTGTGCCGGTGCAGGACGTCTACACCATCTCCGGTGTGGGAACCGTCCCCGTAGGCCGTGTAGAGACCGGCGTCATGAAGAAGGGCGACAAGATCATCTTCGAGCCGGCCAACGCCGCTGGTGAGGTCAAGTCCATCGAGATGCACCACGAGGAAGTCCCCGAGGCTCTCCCCGGCGACAACATCGGATGGAACGTCAGGGGCATCGGCAGGAACGACATTCGCAGAGGCGACGTCTGCGGACACGTGGACAACCCGCCGACCGTGGCCAAGGAGTTCACCGCCCAGATCGTAGTGCTACAGCACCCCAGCGCAATTTCCGCTGGCTACACCCCGGTGTTCCACTGTCACACCTCACAGATCGCCTGTACCATCACCGAGATCAAGGCGAAGCTCGACCCCAGAACCGGATCGGTCAAGGAGCAGAACCCGGCCTTCATCAAGGCGGGAGATGCTGCCATCATCACCGTTCGGCCGAGCAAGCCCATGGTCATCGAGAAGGTCAAGGAGATCCCCCAGTTGGGACGGTTTGCCATCAGAGACATGGGTCAGACGATTGCCGCTGGCATGTGCCAGAACGTCACCCCGAGATAACTCTAATCCGGTGTAGGTATGCAGAAGGCGAGGATACGGCTCTCTGGGACGAACCCTGCTATGCTGGATGACATCTGTAACCAGGTGCGGGGAATCGCTCAGAGAACAGGAGTGCACATGGCTGGCCCCATTCCTCTTCCTACGAAGAGGATGGTGGTTCCCACGCGGAAGAGCCCGGACGGCGAGGGCACCGCAACCTGGGATCACTGGCACATGCGGGTACACAAGCGTCTCATCGATCTGGATGCTGATGAGCGTGCGCTGAGACAGCTCATGCGGATTCAGGTCCCGAAAAATGTAAATATCGAGATTGTATTGGAAAGTTAGCTGGGCTCGTAGTATAGTCTGGATAGAACGGGGGCCTCCGGAGTTTATCGGAGATAGCCTCAAACCCGGGTTCGAATCCCGGCGAGTCCGCTACTTTTTTCTTACTTTTCTGGCTTCATTTTATTTTTCATGGCCTTCATATTCTCTCAACTAACTATTAGCTCCTGAAACCGGTGGCATCCTTCAACCGGTGACATCCAGCAAGCGACCCTCCGGCAATCAGTGAATTCCTTCAGCCTCCGGCATCAGAGACTCTCATCTGGATATCGTTATCTTCAGCCCCTCCTCCTCCTCCTCCTGAAAGAAAATTATTTCAAGCTTCACCGCCCAATTGACAGGCGGTGAAAGAGACATGGCGAAAATACCAGGAAGACCGGGCAAGTCCGACGGGGTTCCCGGAGGCGCCGAAGAGTTCGAGCAGGAATTCTATACCACCAGCCAGGAGACGGCTGCATTTCTGCGCCAGATAGCGGATTTGATCGAGGCCAAGGGACCTGTATCTGTGGAAGGCGAGGGCTGGACGGTGGGAGTCACTCCCATGGAGCCTCTCAAGCTGGAGATACAGTACAAGGGAATGCCCATGAAAGAGGAGCTGGAAGTCCAGGTCAAGCTAAAGCAAAATCCCTGATCCTCAACTGCAGCCCCCTGATTCTGACGATTTTCCGGCGGACGGGGTGCGGCCATAATCCTGTCCCCCGGGCACTTTCTTAGACCCGGTCCTGCATAATCCACACGCCTAAGTCCATTGCATCTCCGTTCACTCCTCTCCATTTCGCCCGATCACATGTTAGTGAGCTAACGGTCCACGAATCCAGATTCCATGTATCTCAAATTTCGTTTGATTAGAAGGGGGGGACGGGCAATTTTCCGGGCCGGCCTCTCCCAAGGCCGGCGAAAATCGGCCCGCCATCCGGTGGCGGCAAAATCCTGCCCGCTGAAAGAGGCTTTATATCTGATAAAGTGGTCGAAACTCTCTGAATCGTGTACCAGGTCAACCAGGGGCTTCTCCCGGCGGAGGGAACCAGAGCCCCATTGGGCCTGTACGGACGTGGGATGCCATGATCTCTAGGGAAGATGTGGAACATATAAGCTGGCTGGCCAGCATAAAGATTGCAGATGAGGAAAAAGAGGAGTTCGTGGCCAAGTTCAACTCCATCCTGGAATACTTCCACGAGCTTGACCAGCTGAACACGGAAGATGTGGAGCCGACATACCGGGTGGTTGACCTGGCCAACGTCTTCAGGGACGATTTGTCCCGGCCGTCTCTGCCTCCGGAAGAGGCGCTGGGGAATGCTCCACGGAGAGCGGAGGGCTACTTCAAGAGCCCCAGGATAGTGTGACCATGCTGGCCAAGCTCAAAGAGCAGCTTTTGTCCGGCAGCGCAGAGGAGTACCTGCAGGGCCTCTTCGACCGGATAGAGCACAGCAAGCTCAACGCCTTCAATGCCCTGGCCAGGGAGAGCGCCGTCTCCCGGGCCAGAGAGTTCGACCGCCAGCTCTGGGGAGGAGCGCTGGCCGGAGTGCCCATCGCCATCAAGGACGGGATATCCACCCGGGGCATCGAGACCACCTGCAGCTCTCGCATTCTTCGGGGCTACATTCCGCCCTACGACGCCCACGTCATCGAGCGGCTGAAGGCCGAGGGAGCCATCATCATGGGCAAGACCAACATGGACGAGTTTGCCATGGGGACCTCCACGGAGACCAGCTGCTTTGGCCCCACCCGCAACCCCTGGGACCTGGACCGGGTCCCGGGAGGGTCCAGCGGCGGCAGCGCAGCAGCGGTGGCCGGGGGAGAGGCCCCCTGCGCCCTGGGCTCGGACACCGGCGGATCGGTTCGCTGTCCGGCCTCCTTCTGCGGCGTTGTCGGCCTGAAGCCCACCTACGGCCTGGTATCGAGGTACGGGCTCATCTCTTACGCCAACTCCCTGGAGCAGATCGGTCCCCTGACCACCACCGTGGAGGACACCGCCCTGCTTCTGGACGTGATATCCGGCCACGACCCCCGGGACACCACCTCTCTGGAGAAGGATAGCTACCTGAACCTGGAGGAAGGAGTCTGTGGCCTGAAGATCGGGGTCCCGGACGAGTACTTCGGCGAGGGAGTGGACCCCCTGGTGGAGAAGTCGGTCTGGGAGGCCATCTCCAGGATGGAGGAGCTGGGAGCTTCCTGGCAGAAGGTCAGCCTGCCCCACACCCGCTACGCTCTGGCCTCCTACTACATCATTGCCATGTCCGAGGCCTCCTCCAACCTGGCCCGCTTCGACGGCCTGAGGTACGGCCACAGGGAGGCGGAGGACCAGGACTGGCACACCACCTTCTCCGAGGTGCGGGCGGCGGGCTTTGGAAAGGAGGTGCAGAGGAGAGTTCTGCTCGGCACCTACGCCCTGTCCGCCGGCTACTACGGGCGGTACTACCTCAAGGCCCTGAAGGTCCGAACCCTCATCAAAGAGGACTTCCAGCGGGCCTTCCAGGAGGTGGACCTGATCGCCTCTCCCACCATGCCCTTCCCTGCCTTCAAGATCGGGGAGCGGATAGCCGATCCCCTGACCCTGTACATGGCCGACGTCTTCACCGTGCCCATCAACCTGGCCGGAGTCCCGGCCATATCCCTGCCCTGCGGCTTTTCCCAGGGCCTGCCCATCGGCCTGCAGCTCATCGCCAGCCACTTCCAGGAGCGCCTGATGCTTCGGGCTGCCCTGGCCTACGAGGAGGCCACTCCCTACCATCTGCAGACGCCGGAGGTGGCGGCATGACCCAGAAGGGCGACGTGATCATCGGGCTGGAGGTGCACGTCCAGCTCAACAAGCTCCAATCCAAGCTGTTCTGCGGCTGCTCCACCGCCTACCACAACTCCCCTCCCAACAGCCACACCTGCCCGGTCTGCCTGGGCCTTCCCGGGTCCCTGCCGGTCTTGAACAGGAAGTCGGTGGAGTACGGCCTTCGGGTGGCCCTGGCCCTGAACTGCCAGGTGCAACAGGAGACCTACTTCTACCGCAAGAACTACTACTACCCGGACCTCCCCAAGGGCTTCCAGATCAGCCAGTACGACTTTCCCCTGGCCGTTGGAGGCTCCATCCTCATCAAGGGAGACGACGGCGAGCGCAAGATCCGCATCACCAGGGTGCACATGGAGGAGGACCCGGGACGTCTGGTCCACGCCGGAACCATAGACCGGGCCAAGTACTCCATGGTGGACTACAACCGCTGCGGCATGTCCCTGCTGGAAGTGGTGACCGAGCCGGACATGAGGTCCCCCAAGGAGGCCCGGGCCTTCCTGGACAAGCTGAGGACCATCCTGGAGTACCTGGACGTCTTCGATGGCGACCTGGAGGGCTCCATGAGGGTGGACTCCAACATCTCCCTGGCCGGAGGGGAGCGGGCCGAGGTCAAGAACATCTCCAGCCACAAGGGCGTGGAGAAGGCCCTCTCCTACGAGATCACCAGGCAGAGGAACATGAAGCGCCGGGGAATCAGGGTGATCCAGGAGACCCGGCACTTCGACGAGGCCAGGAACATCACCGTCTCCATCAGGACCAAGGAGGAGGCTCACGACTACCGGTACTTCCCGGAGCCGGACCTGGTGCCCCTGAGGGTGGCCGACTGGGTGCCGGAGGTGGCGGCCTCTTTGCCGGAGCTTCCCGACGCCCGGAGGGAGAGTTTCGTCTCCCAGTACGGGATGACCGACGATCACGCCAAGTCCCTGACCTCGGATATCAAAGTGGCCGACTTCTACGAGGCGGTGGCCAGGGAATCTCCCCCCAGGCTGGCTGCGGTGTGGATCGCCGACGTGCTCAAGGGGGAACTCAACTACCGGGGGCTGACCATCGACCGCTTCTCCCGCCAGGACATGGTGACCATCCTGGAGATGCTCTCTTCAGAGCGGATCGCCGAGGACGGTGCGGTGCAGGTCATCCGGGCCCTTCTGGACCAGGGCGGACTGCCCCAGGATATCGTGAAGGCCCGGAAGCTGGAGCGCGCCGGGGACCAGGCGGTGATGAAGGCGGTGCAGGAAGCGGTGGCCGAGTGCTCCGCCGCCCTGGAGGATTACCGCAAGGGCAACGAGCGGGCCCTGAACTTCATCGTGGGCCAGGTCATGAAGAAGACCAGGGGCCGGGCCTCACCCACCGAGGCCTTCCGGCTGGTGAAGGAAGCGGTGGACCGGATGGATGCCTGAGGGCATCTATCCTATTCATTTAATTTTTTACATCTTATCTTTTGTCCGCAGGACTGGACCCCTCCCGGCATCAGGGCCTTTTTTCTGACAGTCCTCAGCTTCATCGATTGGTATTTATCGCACGAGATATTGTTGAGAGCTGGTTGATAGCCATGTTCGGGTACTGGGATCCTCAATTGGAGCGCATGTCCGCCGAGGACCTGCACGCTCTCCAGGAAGACCGGCTGAAGGCGATGGTGCGGTTCGTTTACGATCATTCATCCTTCTACAGAAAGCGGTTCGCCGAGGCCGGGGTGGAGCCGGGAGACATTAAGACCCTGGAAGACGTGACCAAGCTTCCATTCACCAGAAAGGTGGATTTGAGGGACAACTATCCCACCGGGCTGTTCTGTCTTCCCAAGAACCTGGTGGTGCGCTACCACGTATCCTCCGGGACCACGGGCAAGCCCACGGTGGTGGGCTACACCAAGGGCGACATCGAGGCCTGGTCCGACTCCCTGGCCCGGGCTCTGACTTCCATTGGTCTAGGCAGCAACGACGTCATCCAGGTGGGATACGGCTACGGCCTGTTCACCGGCGGTCTGGGCCTGCACTACGGCGCAGAGCGCATCGGAGCCACCGTCATTCCCATGAGCACCGGCAACACCGAACGCCAGCTGGAGCTGATGCAGGACCTGGGAAGCACGGCCATCGCCTGCACCCCCTCCTACTTCCTGCACATCATGGAAGTGGCGGAGAAGATGGGCATCAACATCGGCAAAGACACCCAGCTCAAGGTCGGGATATTCGGCGCCGAGCCCTGGTCGGACGAGACCAGAGGTCGGATCGAGGCCGGAGCGGGCATCAAGGCCTACGACATCTACGGGACGAGCGAGATCAGCGGGCCCCTGTTCACCGAGTGCCACTGTCAGAATGGGATACACGTCTGGTCCGACCTCTTCCTGACGGAGATAATCGATCCAAAGACCGGCGAGCAGGTGGAGGACGGAGAGCGGGGGGAGCTGGTCTTCACCACCCTGAACAAGTGGGCCATGCCCCTCATTAGATATAGAATCGGGGACATAACCTCCATGACCCACGAGGTCTGCGAGTGCGGCAGGAGCCACCCCCGCATAATGAGGCTTCAGGGCAGGACCGACGACATGATCATCGTGCGGGGAATCAACGTCTTCCCGAGCCAGGTGGAGTCCGTGCTCCTGCGCATGCCGGCGGTGGGCCCCCACTACCAGATACTGGTGGACAGGGACGGGCCCCTGGACGTCATGACCGTGCGGGTGGAGCTGACCGAGTCCGGCTTCAGCGACAAGATCGGAGATCTCATGGCCCTCAGCAAGAGGATCTCCAAGGAGCTGAAGGGCGTATTGAACATCGTGGCCAAGATAGAGCTGGTGGAGCCGGGAACCATACCCAGATACGAGGGCAAGGCCAAGAGAGTAATTGATACCAGGAAGGTGTGATCGAGATGAGCGAGATTAAGCAGATATCCCTCTTTGTGGAGAACAAGCCGGGCAGGATGGCCAAGGTGGCCAAGACCCTGTCCGATTCCGGAGTGAACATCCGGGCCATGACCATAGCCGAGGCCGGAGACTTCGGGGTGATCAGGATGGTGGTGGACAGCCCGGAGAAGGGCTACCAGGTCCTTCACGACAGCGGCTTCACCGTCTCCATGACCGACGTCCTGGCGGTGGAGATGAAGGACATCCCCGGAGGGCTTTACGAGATAGTGAACACCCTGGGCGTAAACGGCATCAACGTCGACTATGCCTACGCCTTCGTCACCGCCAAGGCAGAGCGGGCCATGCTGATCCTGAGGGTGGACGACATAGCCGCAGCCAGGCGGTTCCTGGGGGAGAAAGGAGTCAAGATCGCCTCCCTGGAAGAGATATACTCCATTTGATCAGGGAGGAGGGCAGAGGAGATGGGGGAGAGGCCCTGCCGGGCGTCTCTCCTCTTCTCAAATCCATAAACCAGTCCTCCGTTTCTTCTAAAATCCACCAATCCCGGGGATCAGCGATTCTTTGCGCTGCAAGCCGACCTCTTCGTGGTTGGATCGGCCTTTGCTCAGACGGTCCTTTGCAGGCGTCGATTCTGGAAATCTATATCTGATGATGTGCATGGCGTTGGCCATGAAATCAGTCAAACTACTCATTGGATTGCAAATCTTGATTTTGCTTCTGGGTCCGTCCTGCGCTGCTCAGCAGATTCCGGTGATGACGGTATCGGAACGCAGCCTGTCAGTGGATATGGGGGAGAGCTTCGTGCTGAGCCAGGCGAACCTCAACTCCAGCAGCGACGGCTTATTCATGTATAACATGGTGCTGATCGACCGAAACGACACAGAGAGGCGGTTTGCCTATCTTTCCTTGATCAGCGTTTATGACGACCTTATGAAGAACATCGATCCGTCCACCATGGCCAGCTTATTTTCCGAGTCCGTAGTGGCGGCAGCGTGGATGATGGCGGCCGGGAGATGGGCAACTGGACGGCCACCGATGAGAAAGGAAGGCCAGTGACCGTTTACCGGCTGGCGTCCGACGACCCTGCCTTGCAGGCATCCGTGGGAAACGTTTCCACTGCCACCTGGGACCTGGATAGCAACGTCTACGTGTCCCTGATCTCCCTGTTCGACGATCAGACCACGGAGCGAATTGTGCAGACCCTGTCCCTGGCCTGAGCATCCGTTTTGGCCACGCCAGGCACCCCGCCCCCAGGTTCCCGGGATCATAAAAGCTCCGGGGGCTTCTCCCAAATTTTTCCCAATTTTTCCCAGGCCAGGCCTCGGATCTGATCGCTGATCGTCCGGCAGGCGCAGATGGCTATTTTCAGATGTTCTCGCCCTGGTAGGCTCCGGAGTAGACCTTCCCGGCCTGACCTCCGAGCCTCAGGAAGACCAGTTGCAGCAGGCGGGCGTTCCTCTGCAGCCTCAGGCCGTGGGGGTTATGGACCAGCAGCAGGCTCTGGCTTCGCCCCCGGTAGCCGGGGTCCCATAGGGCCGTGGCCAGGGTGGCGCCGCTTCTGAGCAGGCTGGATCGGGGACGGGCCAGGGCGGTGACGTCCGGAGGGATGGCCACTATCTCGTTGAAGGTGACCAGGTAGGCGCCCGGCTTCAGGCTGACCCATCCTCGCTGGTCGAAGGCTATCTCCCCGGTCTTGGCCACCTCTCTCTGGCTGTTGTCGAAGTCCACGGCCCCGGAGGATTCGAAGCTCTCGATTCGCTGCAGGGTCAGCTCCACTCCGCACATCTGCTCTTGCAGCTCTGGATCGGGCATGGCCTCCACCAGCCCCTGGCCAAGAAGGGCTCGCAGATCGTCTCCAGTGATAACGGTCATGGTGGTCTGGTTGCTTTACGTGTCCTTATCTCTTCTGGGCCGGGGCCTATCCCGTTTGGGTCGGGGGTGGTCGATGCAGACGGAAATTGGAGGCCTGGCAAACCGTTAAATGGGTAGAGGAGAAAAAACAACATGAGAGCGAGTGGGGTTTCTTGGGCTCTCGGATACCTTCTGGAGGCTTGTTTGTGGAAGGCATGGTAAACTTTGAGGCAGAGATCAAGGATTTCTCGCGTATCCGGTCCCGGATAGTCTGGCCG
>JAAEEW010000090.1 GCA_013415595.1 Methanosarcinales archaeon
GATACGAGGGATAGGAGATACGAGGGATAGGAGATACGAGGGATAGGCGATGCGATGGGAGGCATTGCCCGGGCCGCCTGGGCCGGGAGTTCTGCCGTACTATTGCCTGGTGTTGCAGCCAGAATGCAGGCCGCAATTGCCGCCGGCCACAGACGCTTTTGTGGGGGCACCCCCACCGTCTCCGGGGGCAAATGAGATGCTGCGGTCTTCCTGTGAAACCTACGTGACCTTCATGGGAAACTTAAAGCTATATAGCCGGGACCAGTGATCATGGAGGTTGAGGTGTTTCGCCTTGAAATTCACGACATGGATGATATGTATCTCAATCATACTCTCAGCCGGCCTGGCCGCGGCCCTAAACCAGAGCGAGATGGGTCCGGACAACTGGCTGGACGTCAACTTCGGCATGTCCACGGACATGAGCAGCTTCACCGACCTGCCCTGGTTCGACAGCAGCATGACCTTCAACTTCAGCGGCTTTGATGCTTCCTGGTCTTACTTCTCCGAGTACTACTTCAGCAGCAGCAGCTCGACGGTGATCGGCGGCCTGATAAGCCAGCCCGTCAGCTACGACATCCACACTGCTGAACCCCAGTGGATACTTCTTGGAAGCGGGATGCGCATTCCCTACTCCCAGTACCAGAGAAACGTGATCCCGGGAGCAAACCAGCTGTGGATCAGGGGCTCTGCCAACACCCTGGCCCAGTTCGGTCCCTGTCCCCAGGGGACCTGGCTGCAGCTTCTGGCCTACCTTCCCCAGGGTGGAATGGTAGAGGTCTATGAGGTCACGCCCGACGACAAGGTGAACCGCAAGCAGTACCAGTTCTTCGCCGGCTACAACGCCATGACCTTCCAGGCTGACCAGCCGGGCAAGAACGTGATATTCTTCATGGCCGGCAACCAGGCCAGCAACCCGGTGGTAGTGGACGTCTACAGCGACATGCCGCCAGTGGCAATGACTCCGGATGATATCGCGTCCAGCACATCCGGCACCACCTTCCCGCCAGCCTCCGGTTCCCAGGCCGCCTCCGGCTCCGCCACGTCCGCATCGACCACATCCACCTCCAGCTTCACCTCGGTGCAGATGACCAGTCAACCGCCCTTCAGCTCTCCCAGCCCCTCCCAGGGCGACACCACGGTGATCATCAAGTCTGAGATGATGGGCTACGACGTGTTCGTGGACAACGTGTGGGTAGGGAAGGAAGGAACAGGCAGCGACCCCATGGACGGCACCTACTCCCTCAAGGTAGTGGGGAACATGGACCACTTCATCAAGATCTTTGATGGAGAGTTCTTCTACGGCAAGCCCAAGTACTACCCCCGGGGAGTGACCACCACCCTGAACGTGCCCAGGGGATACGCGGTCTACGTCTGAAAGCCGATCCTTCCTCTTCTTTTTTTAATTTTTTTAAAATTTAATTCAAAATAATTATGCTATTTTAGTCCCAGGCCAGTTCCCTGCTCTGCCCGGAACCTCCAACACCGCCATCTCCAACACTGCCGGGACCCCAGGCTAAAGATCCAAGAACCTCTCCAGGACCCAGCGGTTTCTCACCTCGGGGTGGAAGAGGATCCCGTACAGGGGGCGGTCCGGGTGCCTGAAGGCCTCCACCGCCTCTGCCGTCCCGGCCAGCAGCCGGAAGCCCGGGGGCAGGGTGACGCCGTAGTTGTGCAGATGGTAGCCCTGAATCTGCCTGGGCGGGCCGAGGAGGGACGAGTCCTCCACGACGGAGATATCCTCCAGTCCGATGGCCGGGTGGGGGATGATCCGGCCGCCGAAGAGGGAGGCCATGACCTGCATCCCGGCGCATATCCCCAGAGCCGGGACGCCCGGGTCTTGCAGCCAGGAAAATAGCTCGATGTGCTCGGCGTAGCCGTTGTCCTTCAGGGCTGTGCCGCACAGGACCACCCCCTCGCACTCCGATGCCGACTCCGGGGTGACCCGGGTGTAATGCCTGCACTCCACCCCCGCTCCCGCCCGGGCCAGGGCATCGGCTATGGGGCGGACGAACTCGTAGGCGGAGAGGGAGTCCTCCTGGTAGCACAGGTCCACCAGCAGGATCATTTGTCCACCAGCCTGGCCTCCTCGATCAGGTAGTGGCCCCGGTAGTTCCGGTAGCTGCTGGAGGCTTCTATGATCTTGATTCTCCGGGTAAAGCAGGGCCCGTCGAGCACGAAGGTCTCCAGCTCCCCTCCCTCCCCGGAGGGGTTGATCTGGTATCTCCTCTGCAGGGCTGCCAGCATCTCTATCCTGTCCCGGTCGAGGGCCGCGCCCAGCCAGGAGGCGTCGAAGGGGTAGGCGAAGACCCCGGAGATGATGACCAGGAATCCCCGGGCCAGGAGGAGGCGCAGGTAGTCGAGCTGGTTGATCTGCCACAGCGGATTGAAGCACCACAGGTCCAGATCCCGGCAGATCCTCTGCACCCGGGCGGCCTGGTAGACGGACTCGATGGCCCCGGTGACGATTCCCTGGAGGCCACATTTCTCCCTGGCCGCACGGATGGCAGCCCGCAGATCCGCCAGCTCTTCCTCCTTCTCCCCCCGGGTGGGCCAGGTGAGGAGGGGCAGGTTCATGGCCCGGGCCTGCAGGTCGGTCCGCCGGACGTTGGGGGTGTGGAACATGTAGCTGTCCGGATTTTCCGAGACCAGAGTGATCAGGCAGGAGACGGTGTTCTTCTCCATGGCCCTGGAGCAGGCAAAGACCGAGTCCTTGCCGCCGGAGAAAAGGACTCCCAGATTCACATGCTAGAGAGGGAGGATGGGGCGTAAATAGGTGTTGGCAAATGAGTGGCACTGCCATGCTCTCAGGTTTCAGCAACCTGTGGCTATAGCCAGAATGCTGTGGACCGGTTTTGGAAGAGCAACTGTTGCAGTTCTCGACCAACCCCTATAGAGATCTTCATGATGTTCAGGCAAAAAGGGAGCATTCAGAATCGACTGCAATCTAAGAAGGGCAAAGGCAATGGTGAAGACATCCAGAAGACCTCTCCCGCACCCGGGTGAAAAGAGCGCAATAATTCCGAGGGGCCGTTTTTTGGGATGTGTTTTTTAGTTCGCTCTCCCGGGTGCGGATCGGTCTTAGATGATAATTTGGTGCTGTTCTCGAAATTTAAAATATTTTAGCTTTTATCAATCCCCCTGATCCTCACCAGACGTACATCTCCTTGATCATGTTGCCGTCTTCACGGAAGTTTACGCTGGACTCCTTGCCCTTGGCGTGGGCGGACATGGTCATCAGGTTTATGACCACGCTGTCGAAGTTGTCCGCCAGCTTTCTCCATCCCAGTCCCTGGACGTAGACCCAGGCGTTGCGATTCTCATTTATGGCCCACAGACCAATTATCTTCTTGCCGTTTTGCCAGCCCAATTATTCTTCCTCCTTTCTGCCTCGTTTCCGGTGGCTCCAATTCTCCCTGTAGTTCAGGTCCTCTTCCTCAGGGCCTCGATCTCTGCCGGGGTGAAGTCCGCAGGCTGCGTCAGCTTCGGCGTGGGCAGGTCGGCCCGGTCCACCGTCCCCTCGCCCCTGACCAGAGCAGCAACCTCTTCTGGCGGAAAGTCCCGGGGAGCAGTTCCTCCAACAGACGCCGCCTCCATCTCGACGATCTCCCCCTGACCCCGGGCTAAAGCCTGAACCTCCTCCTGAGAAAACATCCTGGGCTCCGTTGCCCCAACGGATACGCCGCCCACCTCGGCGGAGGGAGGGACGATTTCCATGCTTCCTTTTATAAGGGCCTCAACCTCCCCTGGCGTGAAATCCTTTGGCCGCGTCTCTTCCATCGTCTTCACACCCTCACCAGACGTACATCTCCTTGATCATGTTGCCGTCTTCACGGAAGTTTACGCTGGACTCCTTGCCCTTGGCATGGGCGGACATGGTCATCAGATTTATGACCACGCTGTCGAAGTTGTCCGCCAGCTTTCTCCATCCCAGTCCCTGGACATAGACCCAGGCGTTGCGATTCTCATTTATGGCCCACAGGCCAATTATCTTCTTTCCATTCTGCCAGCCCATCTGCCAATCCCCCTCACCAAACATACATCTCTTTGATGAAAATAGTCCCACCTTCGACGCCCTCTTCGAAGAAGTCCACGTTTCTGTTCAGAGCCTTGGCATGTGCGGCCTTGGTCATCAGGTTTATGACCACGTTGTCGTAATCGTTGGCCAGCTTTCTCCATCCCAGTCCCTGAACGTAGACCCAGGCGTTGCGATCCTCATTTATGGCCCACAGGCCCAGTATCTTCCTGCCGCTTTGCCATCCCCTTCTACGTATTCCCTCGATGGCGTCCATGGAGGTGTCCAATGAGCACTCGCCGTACTTGATTCGGAAGTATCCGGATTCGCCCCAGCCTGCACCCCAGCTATTCTTGCAGATCCAGCACTGATCGCCGTCGTTGTAGCCCACCACGGTCACGCAATGTCCGCCGGCAACGCCTCCTGTGACGTGCTCGTACACGCCCCCGCCGTAGCCGAAGAAGTCATCGTAAACCGTAAACGACGTGACCAGCGGGCCTCGGGTCGAAAGCCAGCTCTTCATGTCGCTGCGATTGGTGAACCTCTTCCAGGAGGTTATCCTGGTGGCCCTGTTCTGCCAGTTGGAGCAGGTGTTGCAGGCCTGGTTTCCTGCCGGGCAGGTGTACGGAAAACAGGCCTCGTCCGGAACGCCGGAATCTCTCAGGTAGTCGAGAGCCGGGGTCCTGGACCAGCCGTAACGCGGGTCTCCGGAAAAGCACTGCCTGCTGTTGCAGTAGAAGAGATGGGATTCAGAGAAGTCGGGATTGCCGGCGTGGTCGTTTCGCAATATCTTTAAAAAGCACTCCATGGCACCAAGCGTGCCGAATGCCACGCAGGACCCGCAGCCGCACTGGGATTTGACCGGAGTGGTCCAGTCGTGTCCTCCATTAGCATTTCTCCAATCCCAGGCCGCTGCCGCCCCTTCTCCCGCAGCCGCCTCCTTCGACTCCGGCTTTACCTCCTCCCCCTCTTCTTTCTCCTTTGCCGCCTCTTCCTCAGGCAGCGAACCAAGCCACTTTTTCCTCTCCTCGGCGCTTAGCCTGGTCAGCGAGGTCTCCTTCGCCGTCCATTTAGCGCCCTTCTTCTTGATCGCCGCCTGAATGGTCTTTACCTCGTCTTTCTCGTCCATTCATGCCACCCTACCGATTTCTCAGTCCCAAAATTGCATTAGTATCGTAATTACTTTGTTATGTTTTGTATTGTATTTATAGATTATGGGACTTA
>JAAEEW010000091.1 GCA_013415595.1 Methanosarcinales archaeon
GCGATCGTCTGCTAGCGATCGTCCATTAAAGATAGTCTGCTGAAGACAGCCTGCTGAAAAGCCGGCAGGATTCGCCACCTGGGAGCAGAGCTCCTCAGTACGGGTATCTTATTTTGCTCTCGCTTTTCGTCGCTGCTCTTGCGGATCTAAAGGAGCTGGAGGTAGTAAATAATCAGCGGCAGCATCAGCACCCCCATGGCATGGGTCTTTCGAATCCCGAGCAGTGGAGAGATAAGCCCCACCACCGTGGATAGGAAGAAGATCAGCACACCCAGGGGGCCGGTGAAGGCCAGGGTCATGGCCAACAGAGCAGCCAGGACCAGGAGACACAACCTCCGGTAGTTGATCCTGCATACCGCCCGGGCGGCCACCTCCGCCAGCCAGATGGTGGTCAGGTAGGACAGGAGGGCCACCAGGGCCACGATGGCCAAAAGCTGGATCATATCCCGCGGTCCAGGTCTATCAGATCCCTTATGGCCACTGCCGCTCCGCTCCGGGCCCGGTCCACGGCGTAAAGGGCCACCAGGGAGAAGACGGCGTTGGCGGTGTTCACCCCGGCTATGGAGACCAGGAACTCCCGGCCGGAGGTGGGAGCGCCCAGCCTCGTGACCACCGTTGCCACCGCCGGGGATATTCCCGGAAACCAGGCCACCACAGATCCTGCCAGACCTCCCAGCACCACGGATCGGAGCAGCTCCAGGGCTCCCAGCTCAAATCCCGTGCTCTCCTGGGGAGGGACGACGGCCTCTGAAAGCAGGCTTATGACCAGGAAGGAGGCCCCGAAGAGGCCGCTAAGCAGTGGGAGCATCACCTGGGGTTCCAGCCCCAGGGGCGAGCGGAGAGCTTCCTGGTGGTCGAAGGCGAACCGGCCCAGAAGGCCGCTGGTCAGGAACAGCAGCAGGGCCATGAACCGGTACTTCCAGTGCACCAGCGAGCCCTGGCCCTCGATGGTGGGGCCCCGCTCGGTGTAGATCATGAGCACGGCTATTGCCAGCAGCATCCACCCCACGGCGTCCATGAGCATCTCGTAAAAGCTGCTGAAAAGCGCCGCCAGGGGATATATCAGCAGGAAGGCCACCGCCACCGAGCCGGCGGAGCCGATGGCGGAGAGCTTTATGGCCTCAACCCCCCGACCCTCCATCATCAGGGCGTGGCCGGGGAGGACGGCCAGGGCCGTTCCTGCATCCGGCGCCCCCACGAAAACCGCCGGGATGGCGTCCACAAAGGTCTGGAAGATGCTGGCGGCCAGCACCAGGGCCGCCAGGTGATGGGGCTGCAGTCCTTTGGCCGCCAGCTGGGGGGAGAGGGCCAGCAGCATGGCCGCAAAGTTGTTCACGTGCAGTCCGGGAGCAAGCCCGCTCAGGACTCCCAGGAAGAAACCGGATGCTACGCATAGTGGAAGCAGGTAGTCGATCATGGTTGGGTTAGAAGGTCCCGGCAGCTGCCCGTGGGGGCGGCACAGAGTCTGACCCTTCTGCAGAGTTATCCGTCTTTTGGCTGCCGGAGACGATGCCTGTCAACTGAAGGCACGGGGGGATGTGAAAACTCTTATATACTGGTGAATCGCTGGTGTTTAGCTGTCCGCACGGGAGCCTGGCGGCTCCTGGCGCATGAACGAAAGTTCGAACGCGCCTGCCGCGCGTGAGTTAGGTCCTATGGGGACCCTGCGGAGGATTTAAATGAAGGATCTCAAGAAGACTAATCCGAGATTGGCCCGCCTGATCGGCGATCTCAAGGCCGCCTCCAGAGAGAGTGGCGTTGCCATCTGGCGCGATGTGGCCAAGAGGCTGGAAAAGCCGAGGCGAAGCTACGCCGCCATAAATCTGAGCAAGATCAACAGACACACCAGCCCGGACGACAAGGTTTTAGTTGCTGGAAAGGTTTTGGGCGCGGGGGATGTCGATCACAAGATTACGGTTGCTGCCCTTGCCTTTAGCACCCAGGCAGCCGCCAAGATAGAGATGGCTGGTGGAAAGTGCCTCAAGATTGAGGAGCTAGTTAAGCTGTACCCTGAGGGCTCCGGCGTTAAGATTTTGAGGTGATCTTGGTGATCGTTGATGCAACTGGATTGATTTTGGGACGTCTTGCCAGCGTGGCTGCGTCGCAACTTCTTAAGGGCGAGGAGATCAATATCGTGAATGCAGAGAAGGCCATCGTGTCCGGCCAGAGGGATTCCATATTCCGCGAGTATTACGCAGTAGTCGCCAGGGGATCCCGGGAGCACGGCCCTCACTTTCCAAAGAGGCCTGAGCGCATTCTGAAGAGAACCGTAAGGGGAATGCTTCCCTACAGGACCAAGCGAGGACGGGAAGCCATGTCCAAGCTGCGAGTATACGTCGGCGTGCCCAGGGAGTTCGTGGGCCAGCCAGTCGAGCAACTCGAAGCAGCCAAGATGAAGGGATTTAGCAGGGCCAACTACATCGAGCTCGGCGAGCTCGCCAAGAGATTGGGCTCACACTTCTAGGAGGTTCATCATGAAGACAGTCAACTCATCGGGCAAGAAGAAGACGGCGATCGCAAGAGCCACTCTCAAGGAGGGAGCGGGGCGAATTCGCATAAACAAGAGGCCCCTGGAGATAATTGAGCCAAAGCTTGCCAGGCTCAAGATAATGGAGCCGGTCATAATGGCCAAGGATGCTGTAGCCAGCATCGATATCGACGTCGTAGTTAAGGGTGGCGGCACCATAGGACAGGCTGATGCTGTCCGGACCGCGATCGCTAGAGGGATCGTGGAGTGGACCAGCGACGCCGCTTTGAAAGAGGCGTTCAGCGAGTACGACCGAAATCTCCTGGTCAGCGACCACAGACAGAAGGAGAAGAAAAAGTTCGGCGGACCTGGTGCCCGGGCTAAGTACCAGAAGTCGTATAGGTGAGGCTACTTGATACCAGTTAGGTGCTTCTCCTGCGGAACAGCGATCTCCAGCGTCTGGGAGGAGTACAAGGAGCGCATCAAGTCTGAGCCACCGGGAAAGGTGCTTGACGACCTGGGCATTGAAAGATATTGCTGCAGGCGTATGCTTCTCGCCCATGTGGAGATTGTGGATGTGCTCCGGCGGTACCAGTAGAAGGGGGTTGTAGGGTAGCCTGGTCCATCCTACAGCGTTCGGGACGCTGTGACCTGAGTTCGAATCTCAGCAACCCCATCACATTCTTCCTTTTGAGGTGGCTATTTGAAGGGCGAGAAATATACTCGATTTGAACGTGCCAGGATAGTGGGAGCACGGGCTTTACAGATTTTCATGGGCGCTCCAGTGTTTATCAATACTGAGTCGATAGACCCTCTCGAAATAGCTCTCGAGGAGATGAGACTGGGAGTAATTCCTATCACCGTTAAACGCGATCGAAGAACATCTAGGTAGGTGAATCATTTGGTTGAAGATGATGTGATTACCGTAGAGGGGGAGTACGAGACTCTCATTCCCATTGATGAGTATCTCGCCGCTGGCGTGCACATAGGCACTCAACAGAAGACCAGCGATATGATGAATTACATTTACAGGGTGCGAACCGATGGCCTCTACGTCCTTGACGTGCAGTCGACAGATAAGCGTATCAGGCTGGCAGGAAAGTTCCTGGCCAACTACGAGCCATCCAAGATCCTGGTGGTCTCGGCCAGGCAGTACGGCCAGCGGCCGGCCACCATGTTCGCCAAGACCATCGGGGCCAAGGCCAATGTGGGACGGTTCATCCCCAACACACTGACCAACCCGGCCTTTGCCGGTTTCATCGAGCCCGACGTGCTCATGACCACAGACCCGAGCGGCGACGCTCAGGCGGTCAACGAGGCTGTGGATGCCGGGATCCCCGTGGTGGCCCTCTGTGATACAAACAATATGATCTCCAACGTGGATCTGGTCATACCCACAAACAACAAGGGTCGAAAGGCCCTGACCCTGATCTACTGGCTCCTGGCCAGGCAGGTGCTGAGAGAGAGGAACGAAGAAGACAGGTTCAGGTATACCGTTTCTGACTTCGAGATGGAGTTTTGAAGATGAGATATCCGGCTGCGGCGGACAAGTTTTACCCCGCCAGCCCACAGCTGCTGAACAGCCAGCTCGACGAGGCCTTCCAGGGATTGACCCGGGAGGTCTGGCCTGTGATTGGGGCAGTTGTCCCTCACGCCGGATACGTCTATTCCGGGTCGGTGGCCGCGGAGGTCTACTCCCGGCTTCCCCGAAGAGATACCTACGTACTGATCGGCCCCAACCACTATGGAGTGGGACTTCCCGTGGCCATGAGCAGGGAGTCCTGGCAGACTCCCCTGGGAGTTGTGGAGTGCGACCAGGAGCTGGCCGAAGCCCTGGAGGGCACCATCATCGCAGAGGATGAGGCTGCCCACCTGTACGAGCACTCCCTGGAAGTGCAGTTGCCTTTTCTCCAGAGAGGCTTTGCAGACTTCAAGATCCTCCCCATCAGCCTGGGACTCCAGGACGAGGACACGGCAATTGAGGTGGGGACGGCAGTAGGCCAGGCTGCAAGTCGTCTGGGCAGAGACTGCACCATCATCGCCTCCTCGGATCTCACCCACTACCAGAGACAGGAAGTGGCCCGGCAAAACGACATATCGGTGGTGGAGGCCGTATTGAGGATGGAGGTGAGCGAGCTGTACAGCCGGATATACAGCAAGAACATCTCTGCCTGCGGGTACGGCCCAATCGCGTCCACCATCGTCGCCTCCCGCATCCTGGGAGCCTCCAGCGGCAAGCTGCTGCGTTACGCCACCAGCGGCGACGTCTCCGGGGACTACAACCAGGTGGTAGGTTATAGCGCCATAGTCTTCACCTGAGGAGGGATCCCCTGACATCGGCCTCGGCTCCTGGCAAGGTCATATTGTTTGGAGAGCACGCCGTTGTATCAGGATCTCCAGCTCTGGGCTCGGCCATTGACCTGAGAGCCCGGGTACAGGTGGAGAAGATTTCCCGGGGCCTGGAGATCGACATCAAAAACCTGGGCTTGACGGTAACAGGATTTTCGATAGACCCCCACTCCGGCAGCATCCTTTCCCTGGGAAGCAGTGACGAAGCCCTGAAAGCCAGCCGGTACGTTCGGGCCATTGTCCAGGAGCTGGAATTGGACAGGGTGAGAATTACCGTCGATTCCGAACTCCCGGTGGGCGCCGGCCTGGGATCCTCAGCGGCTATCGTGGTGGCCGCTCTGGGAGCATTGAACTGCCATCTGGGCAACGACTTGTCCAGGGAAGAGATCGCCAAAGAGGCCTTTCGCATAGAAAAAATGGTTCAGCAGGGACTGGGAAGTCCCATGGACACGGCGCTATCCGCCTTTGGAGGATACCGGCTGGTCAGCCAGGGCACAGAGCCAGTGGATTTGCCACCCCTGGACCTGGTGGTGGGATTCACCGGAATATCCCATGACACCAGAAAGGAAGTGGCCAAGGTCCAGAGCCTCAAAGGGAGGTATCCGGAGGTCCTGGAGAGCATCTTCAAGGCCATAGGTGCAGTGACCTTCCGGGCCATGGACTGTATAAAGGCAGAGGACATGCCGGAACTGGGAACCCTGATGAACATCAACCAGGGACTGCTGGAGGCCATAGGGGTCAACACCAGGGAGCTGTCCGAGCTCATCTACGCCGCCCGGGGGTCGGGGAGGGCTCTGGGAGCCAAGCTCACCGGGGCGGGGGGCGGAGGGTGCATGATCGCTCTGCCGGCGCCCGGTGGCCAGAGAGATATACTCACTGCCCTATCCCAGGCCAAAGGCCAGGGATTCCAGGTGGCCACCGGAGGCCAGGGACTGATGATTGAAAGCCCCTGACGGGACCAGATTAAATATACTTGAACATAAGAGATAACAGATAGACAACTACAGGTCAGCGAATGGTCAGGATACTCAAGATCGGAGGCAGCATACTGACGGACAAGAGCCGTCCGCAATCCCCCAGGCAGGAGGAGATAGATAGGATTGCCGGGGAGATAGCCAGCGCCTCCGCCGACCTGGTGCTGGTTCACGGCGCCGGATCTTATGGTCACATGCCGGCCAGGAAGTTCGGATTGCCCCAGAACTTCGACCGGGAAGGTCTGCTTCAGACTCACCAGTCGGTCAAACTATTAAACGACCTGGTGGTCCAGGCCCTGGTCAGGCAGGGCCTTTTTCCGCTGCCGGTCCATCCCCTGAGTTCTGCCCTGCTCAGAGATGGACGGATAGAGAGAATGGATGTTACGATTATCAAAGAGATGGTGACCCGGGGAATAATCCCGGTCCTGCACGGCGACGTGGCCATAGATTCGTCGAAGGGCGCAGGCATCGTCTCTGGAGACCAGCTGGTATCCTACCTGGCCCGGGTCCTCAAAGCGGATAACGTCAGCCTGGGAACGGACGTCGACGGGGTGCTGTGCGGCCAGGTCTGCCTCAAGACCATTGACCGGGGAGACCTGCCCCGCATGGAAGAGTTCATCGGCGGCAGCAATGGCGTGGACGTGACCGGAGGCATGAGGGGCAAGCTCATGGAGCTGATGGACCTGGCTGACCAGGGGACGCCGTCTCAGATATTCAACGCCTCCCGGGAAGGACTGGTAAAGAGAGCCCTGGCCGGCGAGCAGGTGGGCACCCTGGTGCGGAGGCGAGCATGAGCACCTCCAAGAGGAAGCTGGATCACATCAGAATATGTCTGGAGCGCAAAGTGGAGGCAGAGTGCCATCCCTTTGAGGATATACAATTGATTCACCGGGCCCTGCCCGAGACCGACTTCTCGGAGATCGAGACCGGTTGCACGTTCCTTGGCACGACTATCCAGGCACCCATCATGATCTCGGCCATGACCGGCGGCCACCGGGACGCCCTGGAGATCAACCGCAACCTGGCCCTGGCTGCCCAGGAGCTGGGATTGCCCATGGGTGTCGGGTCCCAGAGGGCGGCCCTGGAGAATCCGGCGCTGGAGGACACCTTCTCCGTGGTGAGGGAGGCAGCGCCCGACGTGCCGTTGATCGGAAACATCGGCGCGGTGCAGATCCGCCGTCTGGGTCCGCAGGTGGTGGAGCAGGTGGCAGAGATGATAGACGCCGATGCGGTGGCCGTTCACCTCAACTTCCTGCAAGAGGCGGTCCAGCCGGAGGGGGAGACGGATGGGACCGGCGTTCTGGAGGCCATCAAATCGGCGTCCTCCAGCAAGATCCCCATCATGGTCAAAGAGACGGGAGCGGGCATCGGCAGAGAGGATGCCGCCACCCTGTTCTCCGCCGGAGTGAGGACCATAGACGTGGCCGGGCTGGGCGGGACCAGCTGGTCGGGCGTGGAAGCCTACCGGGCGGAGGAGAGGGGAGACGACGAGTCCCGGCTGATGGGCCAGCTCTTCTTCTCCTGGGGACTGCCTACGCCCGTATGCATCGTCGAATGTCAGGCAAACGGCGCACAAATAATATCTTCAGGCGGAATTAGAAGCGGAATAGACGTGGCCAGGAGCCTGGCCCTGGGGGCATCCCTGGCAGGCACTGCCCTGCCCATGCTCCAGCCGGCCAGCCAGGACTGGCAATCCGTGGTGAAGATGCTAAAAGCTTACATAAGGGCACTAAAAATATCCATGTTTCTGACAGGCAATAGGACGATCTCAGATTTGAGGGGCTCTCCGGTTCTGATCCTTGGCCAGTGCCGGGAAATCCTGGAGCAAAGAGGCATCAATACGAAAAATTTCACACTTAAAAGAGAGTTGTCAAGATGAGTGATATTGGAATATTAGCAGTCGGCGGATACGACGAAATAGGCAGAAATATGACTGCCATCCGGGCCGGCAACGAAATCGTAGTAATGGACATGGGACTCCGGCTGGACCGGGTGCAGATACACGAGGATACCGATGTAGAGAGCCTTCACGCCTCTGAGCTTATCAGCATGGGAGCCATTCCCGACGACAGCGTTATGGACGGCCTGGTGGGAAAAGTCAAGGCCATAGCCTGCACCCACGGCCACCTGGACCACATCGGGGCCATATCCAAGCTGGCCCACCGGTACAACGCCCCCATCATCGCCTCACCGTTCACCGCGGATCTCATCAACCAGGAGATCAAGGGCGAGAGGATATTCGACATAAAGAACAGGCTGGTAACCATGCCCGCCGGGGAGCGCTACCAGGTGTCTCCCAACATCGAGCTGGAGTTCATCCGGGTTCAGCACAGCATCGTGGACTGTGTCTTTGCCGCCATTCACACCAAGTTCGGCACCATACTCTACGCCAACGACTTCAAGATCGACAGAAATCCCACCCTGGGAGAGCCGCCAGACTTCGCCAGGCTGAGACAGCTGGGAAAGGAAGGCGTCTTAGCCCTCATAACCGAGACCACCAACGCGGCCATCTCCGGCAAGACCCCCTCCGAGCAGATCGCCAAAGACCTGGTTTGGGACGTGCTCATGGGAGCGGAGGAGACCGAGGCCGGAGTGCTGGTCACCACATTCTCCTCCCACATAGCCCGCATCAGGTCCATAATCGAGGCCGCCCATAAGATCGACCGCAAGCCCATACTGCTCGGACGGAGCATGGAGAAGTACTGGGGAACGGCCATTCGAACCGGATACGCAGAGAAGATGAACGGCCTGACCGTCCACGGCCGCAGGAAGGCCATCGACAAGGCCCTCAAGAGGATAGTGCAGGAAGGAAAGGAGAAGTACCTGCCCATAATGACCGGCCACCAGGGCGAGCCGGGAGCCATCCTCGGCCGGGTGGCCAACGGAGAGACCGAGTACAACATAGAGTCAGGCGACCGGGTTATATTCAGCGCCGGAATCATCCCCCAGCCCCTCAATGTCTCCAACCGGTACATCGTGGAGACAAAGCTCAAGATGAGGGGAGCCAGGATTTACGACAACGTTCACGTCTCCGGCCACGCCTGCAAGGAAGATCACTGGGAGCTGCTGAGGATGATCAATCCCCAGCACGTGATTCCCAGCCACGGCAACCTGAACAGCCACGGCAGCTACATCATGATGGCCGAGGAGACCGGGTACAGCCTGGGCTATTCAGTTCACCTGCTGAGAAACGGCCAGGAGATGTTGCTCGGATAAGTGGGGATCGGAGGAGGGAGCAGACATTGAGCAAAATGGATGAAGAACTGGAAAGACGGGCCTCCCTGGTCTCCGGGGCCATCGGCGAGCTCTTGCCGCTGGTGCGGCCGGAGGGACTGTATCAGGCGGGAAGGCACCTGGTGGATGCGGGAGGAAAGAGGCTTCGACCTTCAATGCTGCTCCTGGCTGCGGAGGCGGTGGGGGCAAATCCAGTGCCGCTCGTCCCGGCAGCCGTCTCCATAGAGCTGATACACAATTTCACCCTGATCCACGACGACATCATGGATAACGCCGTCCTGAGGCGGGGGAAGAAGGCCGTCCACGTCATCTGGGGGGTCTCCGGGGCCATCCTGGCCGGGGATACCCTGTACTCCAAGGCCTTTCAGATACTGGCCGCCGTCCCTGGAGATCCGGCCCGGGTGCTGGCATCCATGGACAAGATGTCCCAGACCTGTACCTCCATCTGCGAGGGTCAGTGGCTGGACCTGGAGTTCGAGCAAAAGGACCGGGTGACCGAGGCCGAGTACATGGAGATGATCGAGAAGAAGACCGGGGTGCTCTACGGAGCCTCGGCCTGGATCGGGGCCATGCTCGGGCAAGCCACCCTGGAGCAGGTCAGGGCCCTGGAGGAGTTCGGCCGGCTCACGGGAATGGGATTTCAGATCCAGGATGACGTCCTGGACCTGTGCGTCCCGGCCACAGTGCTTGGCAAGAAGAGGGGCGGAGACCTGGTGGAAGGGAAGAAGACCCTGATCATGATCGACGCCATCTCCAAGGGCGTGGAGCTGGAGATATTCGGCAAGGGCCAGGCCAGCCCTCAGGAGATCGAGGAGGCCATCGCCGTGCTGGAGAAGGCCGGGTCCATCGAGTACGCCCGCCGCCGGGCGATGGAGCTGGTGGACAGGGGCAAGAGGGAGCTTTCAGTGGTGCCCGACTCGCCGGTCAAGAGCCTGCTTCTGGAGCTGGCGGACTACATGATCAGTCGTGGATATTAACTTGAGAATAACTATCTTGCGAATAGCTCATATAGTTTGATACGGGAATTTGAACTATGAATACCCACGAGGCTGAACACCTGCTTGAGCACTGGATTGAGCACAACATGAGCCACAGCAAGAGCTTCCGGGAGAGGGGAGAGCAGATCCGGGAGGTAAGCCAGGAGGCGGCAGAGGAGATAATGGAGGCCGCCCGGCTGATGGACCAGTGCACCGAGAGATTGAAGAAGGCCAAAGAGGCCTTGAGCAAGTAGAGGAACGGCATTTCGTTTCATAATAAATCAGTCTTACAATTAGGAGAAATGGAGAATGGAACTGGCATACTACTACGATATGGAAGGCAACGCCGCCATGAAAAAGATACTGGACGAGGATTTCTTCAAGAGGCTGGGACCTGTGGTCCGGGAGGCCAGGATCGTGGGCTTCGACAAGGACGGCTTTTACATGTACATCAAGGCCAAGGACGAGCTGGCAGCCGAGACCAAAGAGAAGCTGGCCAATACCCCTGCCAAGCTGCTCGAGGGCGAGGAGGGCGAGGCAGTCATCAAGGTCTTCCGGGACGAAGCCGAGGCGGCAGAGGCCGGAATGGGAGCCATGTTCGGCTAAGGCGCTCCCAATCAGGCCATCCCCATCTATCAATCTCTGTCAGGCAATTCCCGGCAGGGAATCCCCGTCAGGCATTTCCCGATGGATGGCGATGCCTGCCCTAAAAATTTTTATATAAAAAATTATTTTTAAAATTTAAAAA
>JAAEEW010000092.1 GCA_013415595.1 Methanosarcinales archaeon
ACCAGCACCTCCCCACCCACCTGGCCCATGACCTCCCGGGCGGCGGCCTCCACGTCCCTGGTCTGGGTATCGGTGACGGCATAGACCGTGGGCCCAAAGGAGCTGAGCCCGGAGCACGCCGCCCCGGCCTGCCTCATGTTCTCCATGATCTCTCTGATCAGGGGGTGCTGCAAATCAACCTCCACCTTCTCGAATCCGATCTCCTGCACCCGGTTCACTGCCAGGCCAAACCCGTCCAGGTTCTCCTCCACCAGGGAGGGGACCATCCTCACCATCACCTGATAGCACAGCTCCTGCACGTCCCTCAGGGGCACCGGACAGTACTCCCTGAAGACGTCCACCTCCCTCTTGCCGTGGGCTCCTTTCTCGATGTTGGGTATGGCCAGGACTATTCGCCAGCTCTGGGGGAAGTCGTGTCTGGCTATCACCGCCGGTGGCTTCACCCCCCGGCTGGCTGAAGAGGGCCGGAAGTCCAGCTTGTCCTTGCCCGGCCCGAAGGTGTGACCGCCATCGATTATGAATCCGCCCATCTCGAAGGCGGCAGTGCCTATCCCACTGGTCCCGCCCCGGGAGACGGCCATGGCTATCTCCCGCACCGTGGCGTCGTGCTGGTAGAGCTGGCACAGGGCTTTGCCCGTGGCTATGGCCAGCTGGGTCCCGCCCCCCAGGCCCACGTGAAGCCTGTAGCAGTTTCGAACCGTGATCCTGGCACCGCCAAGACCGAACCACCGGGCCACAGCCATAGCAGCGTCTGCCGCCCGGTCGGCGTTCTCTCCTTCCACCACCAGCTCCCGGTCCTGCTCCGCCTCCACGATGATGTTTGGCTCGTCTAAAGCCACCCCGATCCCGCCGTCCACCCTCCCGGAGTGGCCGGATAGGTCGGTCAGGGTCATGTGAATGCGGGAAGGGGTCTCGACGATCACCTTTCTCCCGTCCTGGAACTGGTTGTAGGGAAAGGTCTCCCGGATGGAGATGAGGGGCTCGCCGTTTCTTATGATGCGGTAGCGGCGAAAGAGCATCGGCTCCCTAGGAAAGACGTTGAAGAGCCTGGTCATCTCCCCGTCCGCCCTCAGGTGGTCGGTCTCCAGGATGTCCCGCCTGGACTCGATGTTGTGGCGCTGCAGGATCACCCCGATGGGGATGTCCGCTCGCATCATGTCGTCCCTGAACCAGGACTCCAGACGCTTGAGGGGGGTGTAGGACACGGCGTGGATCAGGGTCTCCCCGGAGCGGTCGTTCTTGAGCCTGACCACCCGGTAGTTGACCTCCTCCCCCGGCTGGATGTTGAGCTCCCCGGCCACCTCTCCGTCGGCGGGTATGACCTTCTGGATCAGGGTCTCGATGCCCACCGGGTCTCCGGTGATCACCTCCAGCAGGCTGGTCACCGATCCGTCCGTTCCCAGAAGCATCCTCTGGACGGGGCTCAAGCGGCCCACGGCCTCTTCCAGCTTTGAAATCTTCCTGGCTAAGGGTAAGGGAGGGGAAAGGGACATGTGAAGAAAATATTACCGGCTTGAATAAAGTTTTTCCCCTCTCCCGACCTGTAGCTGAAGGATCGTGAGGTGTAAGACGTGACCAGTTCCAGAATTCCAGGGCTTTATAAGTTGACCCCGGCCGAGAGGCTCCAGGCGGTGGCCGAGGCCAGCGGGCTAGGCCCAGAGGTCGATCAGATCGGCCAGGCGCTGAGGCTCGACCAGGCGGACAAGATGGTGGAAAACGTGATCGGACTGTTCCAGGTTCCCCTGGGAATCGCCACCAACTTCCTCATCGACGGCCGGGATATCCTGATCCCCATGGCCACGGAGGAGCCCTCCGTAATCGCCGCCGCCAGCAACGGCGCCCGCATGGCCCGGGGCGGGGGAGGATTCGTCACCAGCTCCACCGGCCCGGTGATGAGGGCCCAGATCCAGGTCACCGGGGTCTTTGACCCCTACGGGGCCAAGCACCTGATACTGGAGCACAAAGACGAGCTGATGAAGATGGCCAACGACAAGGACCCCCTGCTGGTCAAGTACGGCGGCGGGGCCGTGGGCCTGGAGGTCCAGGTCATCGACAGCCGGGTGGGTCCCATGGTGGTGGCCCACCTGCTGGTGGACTGCCGGGACGCCATGGGGGCCAACGCCGTCAACACCATGGCCGAGGCCCTGGCTCCCACGGTGGAGCGCATAACCGGGGGGCGGGTCTACCTGAGGATCATCTCCAACCTGGCCGACCGCCGTCTGGCCCGGGCCAGGGCGGTCTTCCCGAAGGAGGACCTGGGCGGAGAAGAGGTGGTGGACGGCATCATTCAGGCTGCCGCCCTGGCCGAGGTCGACCCCTACCGGGCGGCCACCCACAACAAGGGGATAATGAACGGCATCACCGCCCTGGTCCTGGCCACAGGGAACGACACCCGGGCGGTGGAGGCCGGGGCCCACGCCTACGCCGCCAGGGCCGGCCTGTACTCATCTCTCACCAGGTACGAGAAGAACAGCAACGGCGACCTGGTGGGAACCATTGAGCTGCCGGTGGCGGTGGGCCTTGTGGGCGGAGCCACCCGGGTCCATCCGGTGGCCATCGGGGCGGTCAAGCTGCTGGGCCTCAAGTCCGCCGACGACCTCTCCCGCATCGTCGCAGCCGTCGGGCTCTCCCAGAACTTCGCCGCGCTGCGCGCCCTATCCACCGAGGGCATCCAGAGGGGCCACATGACCCTGCACGCCAAGAACATCGCCGCCCAGGTGGGGGCAAAAGGAGAGCAGATCGACATCATAGCCGCGAAGATGGCCGCAGAGAAGAAGATCACCATGGACAGAGCGGCAGAGCTTCTGAGAGAGCTGGAAGCGTGAGGATAGCAGTCCTGGGCCCGGAGGGCAGCTACTCGGAGAAGGCAGCCCGCAAATGCCGGCCGGATTCTGAGGTGCTGTACTTCGACGACTTCGAAGAGGTGGTGCAGGCGGTGGAGGAGGGCCGGGCCGAGGAGGGAGTCCTGCCCCTGGAGAACAGCCTGGAGGGGTCGGTAGGGGTGAACATGGACCTGCTGCTGCGCTCCAACGCCCGGATGGTGGGGGAGGTCAACGTCCAGGTGAGACACTGTCTGCTGAGCCTGGGTGACGCCTCCAACATCAAGGTCATCCTATCCCACCCCCAGGGGCTGGCCCAGTGCAGGAAGTACCTGCGCGCCCGCTTCCCCCAGGCTGAGCTGCGGGCCACCGGCTCCACCAGCCACGCCGCCAGGCTGGCCCAGGAGTTCCCGGAGATGGCCGCCGTGGCCGGGTCGGGAGCGGCGGAGCGCTACGGCCTGAAGATCCTGGCCCGGGACATCCAGGACGGCCAGGAGAACGTCACCCGCTTTGCCGTGGTGGGGCTCTACTCCCCTTCACCCACCGGATTTGACAAGACCTCCCTGGCCGTCTACCTGGACCGGGACCGGCCGGGGGCCCTGTACGCCATCCTGAAGGAGTTCGCCAGCAGAAATATCAACCTCACCCGCATCGAGTCCCGGCCCAGCCGCCGGACTCTGGGCGACTACTACTTCTACATCGACCTGGAGGGCCACGCCATGGACCCGCCGGTGAGGGAGGCTTTGCTGGGGGTGGAGAAGGCCTCCAGCATGGTCAAGGTCCTGGGGGCCTACCCCCGGGCGTCCCCTTGACCGCCGGCAGCCGTGCGGTGGGGGCCGGATGAGCTGGCTGCTCTACGCCCTGCTGGCCACCGCCTCCTTCGCGGCCACCGGCATCATC
>JAAEEW010000093.1 GCA_013415595.1 Methanosarcinales archaeon
ACTACCTGCCGGAGCCCTTATTTGCAGACCGATAGCCGTGCATGACCATGAATATGAGCGGAATGCTGAAGTAAAGGCCGGACACCCAGGGCACATTCAGAAGGGAGAGGATCACCACCAGAAGAGATATGGCAGGAATCAGCATATTTTTCCAAAGAATTCTGGAGATCAGATCCTGCTTCAGGGCGGGACTGACCATGCGGTGATCCCTGGTGGCATAAATCCATTGCAGGGTGTAAAGCAGCCCGATAAAGAAGAGGTTTAAGCCAAAGAAGGCAGAAGCGGTATCATCAGCGGGATAGGTGTCCGCAAACTGAGTGGAGAAGGGCATCAGAGCGATGAGCAGCAGGCTGGAGATGTTGAGCCCCACCATCCAGTGGTCTACCGACTTGAAATAATTGTACTGCTGGTGATGAGCGATCCACAGTCCGGACAGCGCCAGAAACGCGATCATGTATTGCAGAAAATCGGAGTGCAGGTTGGTAAGCAAGACGTAAGGCGATAGGGCAAAGCTCGATTCTGGCACCTCGATGTTGATTACCAGCAGGGTCATGGCGAAGGCGAAAATGCCATCTGTTAGCGCTTCTATTCGGCCTTTGTCCAGGCAGGAAGGCATCTCCTCTTCCTCAAAATTGGTCATGTTCCAGGGGGTATATCTGCAGTCCACCTCTTAAAGACAACGTCTCAACCGGGGAGCCGGGGAGCATTCAACCGGGGGGGCATAGGCCATAGAGGGCAACAATGGATAAATAGCCTCCCTGCCAATGGAGCTAGACAATGGACCAGTTTGGACGCTCTCGTCACCCCGCCCGGGCCCTGAACGCGGCCGGAGCGCTGCTGTTTGCCGCCGGCGTGGTGGTCTTGCTGGGGATAATCACCGCCGAGACCCTGTACCCCGGCTACAGCACCTCTGCCCATCAGATAAGCGACCTTGGTGCCACACAGCCCCCAAACAGCATCATCGTTCAGCCTTCGGCCACAATATTTGACTCGGCCATGGTCGTCTCCGGCCTCCTGATCGCCATCTCCGCCTATTTCGTCCACCGGGCATTCGGGAGACGGTCGTTCTCCATCCTCCTGGCCGCTTTCGGGCTGGGTGCCCTGGGGGTGGGCATATTCAACGGCAGCTACGGCAACCTGCACGCGATCATGGCCCTGATCACCTTCGTGGGCGGTGGCCTGTCGGCCGTGGCCTCCTCCAGGATTACGAAGCCGCCCTTCTCCCACTTCTCCGCGGCCCTGGGGGCCATCACCCTCCTGACTCTGCTGCAATACTTTCTCCTGGGAGAGTCAAGCCCCTTCCTGGTCCTGGGAATCGGCGGCCTGGAGCGGTGGATAGCCTACCCCATAGTGCTGTGGATCATCGGATTTGGCGGCTATCTGATGGGCTCTTCCCGGCCGTCAGGCCCTTGATCTTGATCTGAAAGGCCCGCCATTATCACAGTACGGTGGAACAGTTGGAAAGAAAATGATGGGGTGCGAAGGGGGGCCTTCCGTTCCGCACTCAGGCCCCGGGAGTCCCCATTGCCCCCCCATCACCCATGCTCACCCCCCATGGCCACCTCATCCGGGAGGGTGCAGGGACCCGCCAGGGCCCCATGGACTCCCCCGGGATCTTTTTGCTCTTTGCTCCTTGCGCCCAGATTCCGGGGTCCCAGGCTCTAGCCTCCAGTTCTCTTTCGTCCCTGTGCCTCACTGCACCACGAAGTCTCCCTTCATGACGTTGGCGTGGGGATCGCACTGGAAGTGGTAGATCCCCTGCTCCCGGGGCGCGTCGAACTCATAGACGATCTGCTTTGGCCCGAAGATCAACTGGCCGACGAAGATGTCCATGCCCATGGACGGCGTGTCGTAGACGGCGAAGTTGTGGGGAATTCCAGAATCCCGGTTATAGAAGTTAACCACCACGTGGGCCCCGGCGGGCACGGCAATGGTCTTCTTGTTGAAGGACATGCCCAGGGCCACCAGGTCGACGGTCACGTTCCGGGAGGCGTTGGCCGGGGAGGCGTCGGTCCCGGGCTCCTCCTGGCCGAGGTTTTGGGCTGCGGCTGCGCCCGCCGCTAGCCCACCAGTTTCCGCCCCCACCTTCTCCTCCATCGCCATCTCCGTCGCAGTCTCATTCTCCTGCTCTTCGCCGGCGTTCCCGGCCTCCTGGGCTTCCTGGGCCTCTACTGCCTCCACGGGATCCACTGTCTCCCCAGTCCCTGCTCCGGGGACTGAGGCCGGAGGCTTTGGACCTGTGGCCACGTATATCGAGACCCGATCCGTCACCGCCGGCTCCAGGGGGGTATGGTCGTTGTTCACCAGCTGGATGGACAGATTGTGCCTGCCCGGGGCCAGGCCCTCCCAGAGGTGGGAATCCTCAGAGCTGGCCACGTAAGTTCCGGGCCCGGAGACGGCCTTCTCTCCCG
>JAAEEW010000009.1 GCA_013415595.1 Methanosarcinales archaeon
CCAGCGACTCGTGTCCCATCCTCTCCACCAAGTCGGCTAGGATGGTGCTGGTCGGAGGATAAACGATGACTTTGACCATTGAACAACCCTCAGGGAAACTCATCCTTAATAATCTCTTCAAGCCGCTCCAGCTTCAGCGGACCCTTTGCCGGCGCAGGCGGAGGAACCTCTTCGCCCCGGCTCATGCAGGCCAGGGCTCTGGCCACCAGGGGCATGGCCTTGGACTCGCACTCCATCATGAAGAAGCCGGGCCTGGCCCCGCCGCCCCGATGGCCCCGGCACCTTCTGGGATCCCCGGGCGGAAATCCCCGGTCCTTTATGAAGATCCCGTGGGGGTCCAGGGCCCTGATCTCCTTCACCAGCTTGTCGATCTCCTCTTCCTCTCCGTCGATGATGACTCCAAAGCAGGTCTCTTTGACGTTTACATCATACTGAGAGCCATAAATCATCATAGAAATGTCCGAGGGCAGAACGTCGGACTCTGGAGAGGTCATCACATACTTGGTGGACCTCACTTTCGCACCTCCAGAACGTAGATGGTCTCCCCTTCTTTGGCGTCCTTCAGCTTGTCCAGGTCGATGACCCTCCCGATGATGTTGGTTCCCTCGAACTTCTCCCCCGAGGGTCCATACCTCTTGTCGTCGACCATCTTCACTCCCACCAGGCCGGTCTTCTTGGAGACGGTGTTGCTGACGGCCATCGCTCCGGCAGGAACGACGGCGGTGGGCTTGTTCTCCGGCAGCAGCTCTTTGTAGCTGACGGCGTCTACCACCGGCTTGAACAGGACGGTGTTCTCATAAACGAAAAACACGGGCAGGGGACCAAGAGGCCTCTCTTTCAGCCCCACCACGTGCCGGAAGTAGTCCAGGGTCTTGGGGGCCTGGTCGTCGAAGAGCTCGATGGATACCAGGCGGTGGGCGGGAATGGATTTCAAAGCCACCTTTCCCTCCCGGAGCACGTCCATGGTGTTCAGCGGACTCTGGTCCACCACCACGGCATCCTCTCCCTGGTCGCCCTCCACCTGGCACTCCAGCCCCCTCTCTCTGGCTATCTCCAGGGCTCGGGCCAGAGGAATGCCCATGACCATGAACCTCTCCGGGCTGACCTTCACCGCCAATCTCTGGCCGGGGGAGGCCAGCTTCACCAGGTCGATGCCCGATGAGACCCGGCCCACCACCGAGTGGCCGGGATTGGAGGTCCGGTCTGCCTTGTAGATGAATATCTTTCCAAGGCCTCTGCCTGAAGACCTGACTGTGACCACGCCCTCCAGCCGGGGCTCCCGGTGTTCGAATATTATGGGCTCGTTGTGCAGCCTGTGGGTAGAAACATAAGAGCTGGACAGGGCGTCGGTCTCGAAGACGTCGTCTCTGGTGGCGGCCAGGAAGAACTCTGCTCCCCGGGGAGCCTCTTCCCGGAGCTGAACCTCGAAGCGGGTGAAGATCTCCATGCCCTCTTCCAGGGGGGTGGACAGATCATCGGTGGCCATCTTCTCCGTCAGGTCCTCCCATTCCACGATGGGATCCACCTTCAGTATCCTGTCACCCTGTTCCAGCTCTTCCATGGTCCCCTTGCCTCCCACCACCCGGGCCAGGACTCCCCGGTTGGTGATGGGCACGCCATAGGCCCCGGAATGTCTCTTCTTGATGAAAATGAGCTGGCCCTTGTCGGCCTCAAATCCGCTGGCCCCCAGGACCACCTCCCACTTCTCGTAGTCCTGGGACGTCCTCACCGGGGCATAGGTCGCAGGGAAGGTGCCAAAGGCCAGCGCTCCGGACGCGGTCCACCTAACCTCCAGCCCCTTCTCGGAGAACGAATTCAGCGATTCTTTCCAGATCTTATGCAGCGTCGGATCCACCAGCTCGATCCGCAGCTTGCCCTTGCTGGTCTCCAGCCAATACGAGTCGGTCTCCCTGGACTTCTCGCTTCGGCCCTTGATGATGCCTACAATGGTCCCCTGGATGTATCTGGACCCGGCCGCCGTCATGGCATCTCCCAGGGTGCCCCCGTCTGCAAGGGAAACCTCCGCACCGTCAACAGTGACCTTCACTTCAACTCCCCAGCATCTCCCTCTCTTCCTCTTTTGTCAACAAATTCAGAACCTCTTCTGGCTTTCCTATGGTAATGGCCCTGCCGTTTCGCATCAGCATGGCCCTATCACAGGCATTGGTAACGAAGTCCAGGTCGTGGCTGACGATGACGAAGGTCTCTCCCAGCTCCTCCCTGGCGTTGAGAATGGATTTGGTCACATCGATCTTGGTAATGGGGTCCATGGTTCCGGTGGGCTCGTCCAGCACCACAATCCTGGGTTCCTTTATGAGCACCTGGGCCATAGCCACCCGGTGGCGCTCGCCCTCGCTCAGCTCCTCAGGCATCTTGGTGAGGATGGCGTCGGCCTCCTCTTCGGTGAACCCGACCGTGGTCAGGGTATGAATGGCCTTCCTCTCTCCCAGCTCGAAGGGCAGGGAAAGCCCGATGGACTCCGTCAGGTTCTCGATGACCGACCGGTAAGGGTAAAGGGTGTACTCCTGGTGCAGAATGCCGATGTGCTTGGTGGCCCTTCCCCGGTTGTTGGAGCCGAGCATGGTCATGTCCACCCAGTCGTCTCCCACCCTGACCATGGCGCTGCCGCTGGTGGGGGTGATGATTCCACTGATCAGCTTGGAAAGGGTGGTCTTGCCTCCTCCGCTGACTCCCACAATGCCGAATATCTCGCCCTCTCTGATCTCCATGGAGGCTCCGTCTACGGCCTTGACCACACCCCGGTCTATGCTGATATATCTCTTGGAGAGGTTGTTGACCTTGATGATGGGCTCTCCCACTTCCACAGCCTCTCGAGTGCCTATCTGGCCGGCCATGGCGATGAATGTGGCCGCCACCTTGGTGGGCTCCCCCTCGGCGATGATCTTGCCGTGGTCCATCAGGATGACCCGGTCAGCCAGGTCTATCATCACGTCCTGCCAGTGGCTGGTGATGATGGTGGTCATGTTGAAGTCCTCGGCTGCCCGCTGAATCGACTCGTGAACCAGCTTGGCCGTGTTGGGGTCCAGGGTTCCCGAAGGCTCATCGGCCAGGAGCATCATGGGCGACTTGGCAAGCTGTCTGGCCAGCACCACCCGCTGCTTCTCTCCACCGCTGAGCTCCCTGGCCACGTGCATCATGCGGTGCGAGAGGTTGACCTCGTCCAGCAGATCCGCTGCCTTGTGGACATTGGCGCTCTCTCCCGCATCCTCCACCGCCCTCATGACGTTGACGATGACCCTTTCGTCGCCGTAAAGGGCGAAGGTCCTCTGCAGCATAATAGCTATCCTTTTTGAGATGGCCCGTCTGAGGGGGTCGTTGACTCCCAGTTTGGCAAAGTCGGCCTGTACGGCCTTCATGTTCTTGCCGCACCGGCAGGCCTTTCCCTCATGGCTAGGTGGCTCTACGTGGCCGCATGCCTCGCACCTTGCGACGTGGTAGATCACGTTCCCGCTGATCTCGGGGAAGACCTCTGTCCCCCTGAGGACGTGCATGAGCACGCTCTTTCCCGCGCCGCTCCTCCCGAGGATGCCCACCGACTCACCCTCTTCAATGTCCAGGTTTATGTTGCGCAGAACTTCACTCTCTCCGAACCGGACAGTCAGATTCTTGATCTCGATAAAAGGTGCCAAACTATCATCCCTCGTTCATTCTTAACGTGGCGATCTTTAAACTCAGTCATGGAACAATGCTACTTAAGTTTAACCTAGATTGCTGTTAAGGGGTAAATTTTAACCATCTATGATCATTTTGGGTTAGTTTTCCTAATGGTTTTCAACATCTTAGCCTAAACTCGATCCCAATCCAGGATCGTCTGTCGAGATATGCCCTATCCGCCGTCATTTTCAGGGTCCTCAAACCGAAATTTGGCATCCCTCTTCCCCGATCGTCCCCGTGGATTTATGCATAGACTGCACATTTGTTTGCCGATTGTCTTCCCAGATAAACTGTGATGGCAAGTCTTGCTGTGATAGTAAATATACTCTGTGCTGTCAGACGCCCCTTTAGTCCAACTGGGGCGCTCTTTCTCGAAAAAAATGGGCTGATCCCGGACGTTTCCGGGCCGGGGGCTGTGCTGTCATCATATCACCCAACTATTCCCTCAAAAAATGCCAGGATGGGGCACAATCTAGAAATCTAGTGAAATAACGATTTTCGGCTGCCAAACGCCCCCTAAGACTCGAATTTTAATGTCGAAGTAGATCATTAGGATTCATAATTGGGCCAAACGATTTAGTTCATCGATA
>JAAEEW010000094.1 GCA_013415595.1 Methanosarcinales archaeon
GAGTCGATCAGCCTGGCTATGCGCTTCTCCCCTTTGGACTTTCTCAGGTACAGCCGGAAGGTGGCGGTGTGTCCCAGGACGTGCCCGCCCACCGGCTTGGTGGGGTCCCCGAAGAAGGTGTCCGGCTTGGCCATGACCTGGTTGGTGACCATGATCAGGGCGTTGTTCAGGTCGGCAAACCGCATCAGGTCGTGGAGGTGCTTGTTCAGCTTTTGCTGGCGGTCGGCCAGGGTGCCCCGTCCCACGTACTCCGCCCGGAAGTGGGCGGTCACCGAGTCCACTACCAACAGCCGCACCGGACGCTCGGTCTTCCTCAGCTTCTCCGCCAGCTCCATGGCGCTCTCGGCCAGCAGTATCTGGTGGTTGGAGTTGTAGGCCCGGGCCACGTGGATGTTCTTCAAGAAATCTTCCGGGCTCCACAGGTGCTCCTCCGAGGCCGGCAGCCCGGCCACCATCTGGGCTATCCTCTCCGGCCGGAACGTGTTCTCGGTATCGATGATTATGGCCGAGCCGTTCAGGCCGCCCATCTCCGGGGGGAGCTGGACGTTGATGGCCAGCTGGTGGCCCACCTGGGTCTTCCCGGAGCCAAACTCGCCGTAGAGCTCCACGATGGCCTGGGTCTCCATGCCCCCGCCCAGCAGCTCGTCGAAGTTCTTGCTGCCGGTGGAAATCTTTCCCACCAACTTTCTTCTCTCCAGAACCTGGTCGCCGGTCTCGAACCGGCCGATGTCCGCGGCCTCTCTGGCCCCGGCAATTATCTTGGCAGCCGTGGTCTCTCCCACCTCGGCTGCCGCCACCAGCTCGGCAGGTGAAGCTACGGCAATGGCCTCAATGGTGTTAAACCCGGCTTCTCTGAGCTTCTCGGCAGTGGCCGGGCCGACCCCGGGCAGATCCTCCAACAGCTTGGCACCCATAACAAACCTCTAAAACTCTAACTCTCCCTGTCTATAACTCTCTTACTCAGGCGGGGTGAAAGTGATTCTGGCCTGCCAGCCGCAGCTGACCTCCAGCTCCTCGTTCCACCCGCTTTTGGTCTGGCCGTCCAGGATCTCCACGGCAAATCCCAGGTCGATTCCCTCTATCAGCCGGGCGTGCTCTCCCCACAGGGCCACCTTCACCCGGCCGCTCTGGTCGGAGACGTGGATGTTGGCCACCCGGCCGACAGAGCCGTCGTCGCGCTGAAATTCCCGCACCTCTCCCAGGCCGCTGACGTAGCCGGATATGCTGCAGGTCTTGCCCACCTCCAGGTCGGAGATGGGGGTCATCTTCTCCTGGAACTGCACCGGGACGTCGCTCTTCTTGATCAGGGTGTAGCCGCCGGTCTGGATCTCCACCTGGCCGTAGCGCTCCCGGCTGGAGGCGTTGATGACCTCCAGGGTCTCTCCTTCCTCCAGCTCCATGGCCGCCCGGTCGTTCCACAGGGTCATGCGCATCTTCCCCGTCTCGTCTCCCAGGAGGACGGTCCTGACCTGTCCCCGGGAGCCGTCCTTTCGCACGAACTCCCTGATCTGTCCGGGGTCAAGTACCCTGGCCAGCAGGTTGACCTCCATGTCCCTGCAAATCTCGGAGATCTTGTGTGGATCCACCCGGATCTGGACGTCCTCCTCCACCTCCTGCAGGGAGCAGTTGCGGCCCACGCTCACCTCCGTTCCGGATAGGCCCTCCTTGGCCACACCACGCACCTTGAGGGACTGGTCGACCCTCACGTCCCCTGAGTCGATGAACTCCGTGACCTCGTCCCACAGGGCCACCCTGATGGTCCCCGTCTCGTCGCCCACGGTCAGGTTGGCCACCCGGCCGACAGAGCCGTCGGATCGCTTGAACTCCCGGATATCGGAGACGGAGATCACCCTCCCCCGGAAGGTGACCATGCCCGATTCCGGCTTTATGTTCTTGATCTTGACCTCAACCTCGCCTACTCCCATCTCCCGGGCAACCAGCATGGCCGCCGTGGCTCTGTCGCAAAGTCCCCCCATGAGGGAGACCTTCTCCTCCACCCGGTCGATGAACTCCTCCTCGGAGATCCTGTCCGAGAGCTGCCCGAAGACCTCTCTGATCTCTTCTTCCATTTTCTCCTATCTCCACCGGGGATTTCTCATCTCTTCATTGCTGGGTCGCCGGGGCCACGTCGCCCTGGGCCTCTGCCGACTGTATGTGCTTCAAATAGGCAGCTCCGCACCGGGAGAGGAAGGCGTTGCAGACCTCGTCTGGCTTTCCGTCCAGTGCCACAGCTCCGCCCTCGATCAGCACCGCCCGGTGAGCCACCTCCTTGACGAAGTCCACGTGATGGCTGACCAGCAGGATGGTGGTGCCAAACTCCGACTGGATACTCTTCAGGCCGTTGGCCACCTCCCTCAGGGTTATGGGATCTATGTCTCCGAAGGGCTCGTCCAGGATCAGGATCCTGGGCTTGGCCGCCAGCAGGATGGCCAGGGAGACCCTGACGCTCTCTCCGCCGCTCAGCTGGGCTGGCAGCTTGTCCAGGACCGCCATATCCAGGTGCATCAGCTTGAAGATGGGCTCGGCGAAGTTCCGGGTCTCGGTGTCTGGGAACCGGGGGAACAGCTTGGTCAGGATGTCCCTGGTCAGGCCCAGCTGTTCCAGATAGGCCCGGGCCTCATCCTCTCGCATGTCGGTGAGGGTGTAGAGGGCGTCCAGGATGCGGTGGCTGATCCCCAGCTCTTCGGCAGTATCCTTGGCCTGCTCGATGACGTTTTGTCCCTTGACTCCCAGTTGATAGCCGATCTGCTGGACCACGGTCTCGCCGGACATCAGGGCGAACTCCTGATACATGATCCCCAGGTTCCGGCGAACCTCCATCCTGGCCGGGGAGTACTCCAGGATATTGATCCAGTCGCCATCGATTCTGTAAAGTATGGAGCCGTCGTCGGGCTTTCTCAAGCCTTCTATCATCATCAGCAGGGTGGTCTTTCCGGCTCCGCTGGGCCCGATGATGGCCGTGGTCTCTCCCCGGTTGATGTCCAGGTTGAGGTTCTCCATCTTGAGGACCTCCCCCGGGCCCACCAGGTAGTTGCGCTTATAAAGCCCGGATACGTGGATGATGGGCTCAGGCTGTGGCCTGGGGGGGAGGGGCACCGGCTTTCCTATCAGGGATAAGAAACTCTCCAGGATCTCCCGGGGCTTTCCTTCCTGCTTGATCTCGCCTTCGTCCAGCCAGATCAGTCGGTCGGCCAGGTACTGGTGAACCTCCGGCAGGTGGGAGACCACGATGGTGGTCAGATTCAGCTCCCTGTTGACCTTCTTGACGGTGTCCAGCACCTCCTGCTTGGTGGTGGGGCAGGCCATGGTGGCCGGCTCGTCCAGCAGCAGGATTTTGGGCTTCTTGGCCAGTTGCCGGGCGATGAGCAGCCTCTGCTTCTCCCCGCCGCTGAGGATGGTGGCCAGGTGCAGGGCTTTCTTCTCCAGACCCACCAGGCGCAGACACTCCCAGGCCTCGACGTAAATCTGGTCGTACATGGGGTCCTCTTCCGTGGGAAGGACCTCGTAGCCGGCGTACTGGGAGTTGACCCGTCGCACCACGTTCTTCAGGGCAGACTCCGTCCACAGGCCAAACTCCCTCTGCAGATGGATGGCCGTAATCTTCTGCTGCCTGCGGGTGGTCTTTGGGTCGCTGTCGGGAGTTATGACCAGCTCGTCGATGCGTATGCTCCCGGAGTCGAATGTCTCCATCCCCCGCAGGATCTTCATGAGCGTGCTCTTTCCTCCGCCGCTGCGGCCCACGATCCCCAGGATCTCTCCTTCCCTGGCCCTGAAGGAAACGCCCTTTAGAGCAGGAACAGTCACTCCTTTCAGGGAGTATGCCTTGGATAAGTTTTCTACCTCGAGCAAGATCTATCACCTATCTAACCTTGGTTCCGGGAGGAACGCTCTTCTCCGGTTTGAGCAGCACTGCGGACCCATCCAGGTCGGCTGCCAGGAGCATGCCCCGGGATTCAACGCCAAAGAGCTTGGCCGGCTCCAGGTTGGCCACCATTACCACCTCACTGCCCACCAGCGTCTCCGGGGAGTAGGCCTGTGCAATGCCAGCCACCACCTGACGCTGCTCTTCGCCGATGTCCACCTTCAGCTTCAACAGCTTGTCCGACCCCTTGATCCTCTCCGCCTCCACGATCTTCCCCACCCGGAGTTCCAGGGACTTGAACTGATCAAATGAAATCCTGTCCATCTTCTTCTCCATCTCCTTCCCTTTCCCGCTCCTGCCTTCTGCAGCCTTTATCCGCCCCCGGAATATCTCGTCCAGCTTCTCGATCTGGGAGTCCTCCATCTTTCTAAACAGGATCTCCGGCTTGCCCAGGGCGTGGCCCTCCGGCAGAGGAACCGCAGCGTCATCGAACCGGGCCGTCCTGGCCTCTCCCTCCAGGTCCATCTGTTTCCAGGCCTCGGCCATCTTGGAGGGCATGAAGGGCTCCATGAGTATGATCAGGGCTTTAGCGATCTGCAGGCAGGACCTGACCACCGCGCCGGCTGCCGGGAGGTCGGTCTTCACCATCTTCCAGGGCTCGTGGGTCTGGAAGTAGCTGTTGCCGTAATCGGCCAGAGACATTATGCTGTCTGCGGCCTTCTTGAACTCGTACTCCTCCAATCCGGCCACGGTCTCCCTGACCGCCTGGGCGATTCGCTCCATGACCTGAGGATCGATCTCTCCAGCCGGCACCCGGGCGCCGAAGTTCTTGGCGGTGAAGGTGAACGACCGGTTCAGGAAGTTGCCCAGAGCCCCTACCAGCTCGGTGTTGACCTTGTCCCCGAAGATCTTCCAGGAGAAGTTGACCTCCTTGGTGTGGGAGGTGTAGCTGGCCAGGTAGTAGCGGAGCAGGTCCGGCTCTAGGCCCTGGTCCAGGTAGTCGTCCTTGACCCAGACCACGTACCCCCGGCTCTTGGAGAACTTCTTGTCGTCCACCTTCAGCATGCCGCTGGCCACCACCGCCGAGGGCAGGTTGTAGCCGGCTCCTTTCAGCATGGCCGGCCAGAATATGCAGTGGTGGTAGACGATGTCACCTCCGATGAAATGAATTATCCTGGCTCCGTCCTTCCAGTACCGTCTCCAGTCCGCCCCGTTGGCCTGGCACCACTCCTCGGTGAAGCTGATGTAGCCGATGGGGGCGTCCACCCACACGTAGACCACCAGGTCGTCGTGTCCGGGGAACCTGACTCCCCAGGACATGTTCCTGGTTATGCACCAGTCTTTCAGCTCCTGGCGCACCCATTCGGAGGCGTAGTTCCGGGCGCTGGCCGTTCCCCCCAGCCCCTCCAGATAGTTGAGGAGGAAGTCCTGGAACGAGGACAGGCGGAAGAAGTAGTGGGTTTGCTTTCGGTACTCCGCGTTGTGGCCGCAGACCTTGCACACCGCGTCTTTGATCTCTCCCGGCTCCAGGTGGCGGCCGCAGCCCTGGTCGCACTCGTCGCCCCGGGCAGGGACTCCGCAGTAAGGGCAGATGCCTTCCACGTAGCGGTCCGGCAGAAATCGGTTGCAGGTCTCGCAGTAGGCCAGCTCGATCTCTCGGGGGTAGACCTGTCCTTCGTCCACCAGTGTCTGGACGATCTCCTGGGTGCGGCGGTGGTTGGACGGGGCGTCGGTGCTCCCGAAGTAGTCGAACTCCACGTTCATGCCCCGGAAGACCTGGTCGAAGTGGTCGTGGTAGCGCTCTACCAGCTCGGTGGGAGTGATCCCCTGGGACTCGGCGTTGACCACGATGGGTGTGCCGTGGGCGTCCGATCCGCAGACGAAAAGCACCTCCTTTCCCATCTTTTTTAGCCCCCGGACGAAGATGTCCGCGGGGATGTAGGTTCGCAGATGACCGATATGAGCAGGACCGTTGGCGTATGGAAGGCCGCAGGTTACGAGGGTAGGAGACAGTGAAATCACCGCGGCTGGTTATGGGTGAACCTAGTGAAATAGGTTTCCCAAAGCGGTGCCGGGACGGTCCAGCCGCGACCATCTGCGACCATCTGCGACGAGAAAGGCAGTACGGGGGCCGCGGTCATGTCAAAGAATTGAACAATCACCGGGTCAGTCGGCGAATGGTGACCAGGAATCCAATTGAAATGTCGCTGATCCGGCGTTGATAATTTAAATAAAATAATTTGAGCCGAGAACTTTATACCTGAGAACATAAACTTTCAAAAGATGACGCCACCAGGGAAGAAAAATAATATAATAAAAAATAATATACCAGGCGATTCATATTTTGCAGAGGAAAAGGGCATCAAGATCCTGCACCTCCAGGGCGAGCCGCGGGAGATGGGATATCAGCACGGCTATCTGATGGCTGATAAGATCGACCTCATGGTAAATCGCACTCTTCTGGCCACTGCCGCTTACGTTGCCCAGCAGACCGGCTCTGACCTGGAGGCGGCGGAGGAGATGCTGTGGACTGGGCAGAGGGAGGCACAGCGGCACCTTCCGGCAGAGTTCAGGGAGGAGATGGAGGGAATTGCGGAAGGGGCCGGGGCCGCGGGATCTGATGTGACCCTGGAGCAGATCCTGCTGTGGAATACCAACTACGATCAATGGTGCATCTACTGTCATCCCCATTACTGGCAATGCCCGGGATCTGGCCCCGGAGCCGGCCAGGGAATGGATCAGGGAAGGGGCCGGGGGAGCGACCGGGGGGGCGGCCAAAGCGGCCCGCAGGTCACCCCCACCCCAGGCGGGGGGTGCAGCAGCTTCTGTGCCTGGGATGAGTGGGCGGGAGGCGACGGCCGGCTGATATTCGGCAAGAACGAAGACAACTTCAACATGCCTGAGCAGTTAAATAACCGGATGATGGTGGTGGCCGATCCGGACGATGGATTTGGTCACATGTTCATGACCTATCCGGGGATGATTGGGCTGGACGGGGGCTTCAACGAGGAGGGACTGGAGATGATGACCCAGCTCAACTCCATGCAGCAGGAGAGCATGGCCGGCTGCGGCATCGCCATATTCACCCGCCTGCTGCTGACTCATGCCCGCACGGTGGAGGATGCCACTTGGATCTTTCGGGAGCATCCCCGCTGTGCCGGCATCGCCTATCACGTGGCCGAGGCCAGAGCCAGGAAGGCCGCCGTGGTGGAGACCTCGGCGGCGATGGTCTGCGTCCGCCGTCCCATGCCCGGGGTCAGTGCCTTATGGCAGACGAACCATTCCAACTGCTATCCCGGGTGGATGGGGTATTCGGGATACAACATGGTGGCAGATCAGCAGCCGGTAAACGAGCTGAGGGACATCTCCACCGCCGAGAAGTGGCAGGACAGCCTCAAGGACCCCTACAACTTCTTCGTGCAGGCTCCCAGCCGTTTTGAGAGGTACGGACAGTTGATCCACCAGCACTACGGAAAGATCACCCCGGAGAACGCTGTAAAGATTCTCTGTGATTGCTACGATCCCTACACCCGGGCCACGCGCCCCAGGGATTTCCCCTCCTGGACCAATAATATACTATGCACAATATGTGCTCTGTATCCCGATTTCGCCTACAGGGCCCGTGAGCCGGTGGGCGAGTTCAAGGCGCACATAGCCAACATGTGGAGCATGGTGGCCTATCCGGAGTCCGGAGATTTCTGGCTGGCCATAAAGGACTTTCCGGCCCAGTACGGTGGGTACGAGCATTTCAATCTGAAGGAGCTGCTGGGGCGGCTGAGATAAGATATAGTATTATTAATATTAATATTATGCTGGTGGAAGTCGTTGATGAGATCGCATGCACTCTGAAGGTGAATCGAGACGCTTTGACTTCAGGAGGAATCATGGTCTCTCTGGATAAGGAGTTAAGACGCATCGACGCAGAAATTTCCAGGATTGGTGCCAGACATGGCGTAAAGACCATCTTCGAGCTGGATGAGATGGTGAAGACGGGGCTGGTTGATGAAGCTGACATCCTGGATGATTTCCAGGAGCTGGATTACCTGGAATCCAGGAGGGATGAGCTATTAGAGTCGATGAAAAGCTTAAACGGCCCCAGTAGATTTGAAGCTGATGAAGAGAATCATCGATGCAGGTGAATCAGCGTCGAGGACTCACAAACAGCCCCTGGCATGTCTCAGATCCTCTTCCAGTCCCCTCTCTTCGGGGTGGCGAAATATCTTCCTTTGCTCCGGGAGTCCCTCAAGCTCCAGGCGGATCATTTCGCAAAGGTCGCCGGCCTTGTCTGAAGATGGCACGCCTCGTCGGTACAGATCCAGAGTCAGCTCTCTGAACAGCTCAGCCTGCAGATCGTCAGCAGGAACGCCGGGTGCCTCATGAATTCGCCCAGGATCTTCAATGAAAATGGGGAGCTGGCCAGCGAGCCAGCTCCAGCCTGAGGCCTCCTCCAGGCTTATTCTATGTATATCGCCGGCCTTCCCGGCTCCGCCTGCTTGCTCTTGCCCTTGGGATCGTCCCCGGCCTCGTCGGCGGAGCGGACCTCCACCGGACAGCCGAAGGCCCGGGACAGGTACTCCGTCTCCCGGGACAGGGTCTCGAACTCGTCCAGCACCAGGGCCTCCTCTGCCAGGACGTGCACGGACTTGGCCAGCTTGCCGGCGTACTTGGGGGCCTCCTTCTTGTGCCTCTGGATCTCCGGGTCGGCCATTGCCGCCTTCATCAAAAGCCCCATGTCCAGCGTCTTTCCCCTGGAAATCTCCAGGGCCAGCGAGAGCATAGTCCGCTTCCACTCCGGGGCGGTGTAGAGGACGATCCGGGAAGGAGTGCTCCTGGTCACCCGGATGATCTCCTCCGCGTCCGCCTGGGTCTGC